>CACAUH010000008.1 GCA_902535565.1 uncultured Bacteroidota bacterium
CAAGGAAAGCTGGGCAAAACCCGCGTCCAGTTGGGCAAATGGTGGTGGCCCTCGTGATGCGACGCGTGCACGTCGTGATACAGCACACCGCTCGGGCCCACCACCCAAAGCTCTCCAGAGTTCTGTTCCTCCACAAACCAACGCCCGCCGGGCAACGCTTCTTGAAGGCCTTCACTTGCCGTCATCATTCCCACATCCGCCATCAATTCAGGAAGCATGGGGACAAACGCACCCGAAACCAAATCATAAAGCGTGACCTCAGAATGGTACTGCTTCAATTCAACCTGCTCCTTGGAAACGGGATACTTGTCCCGCTGGTTGATGTGCACGCCGTTGTTCTCCTGGACGTTGTTGTTAAAGATGACCAGGGTGCTGTCATTCAAAATGTCCACGTCATGCTGCGAGGCGAGCGGACCGCCGATGACGCGGATGACCTCGCCCGTGGACGGGCGGTATTGGATGACACTCTGCAAGTTTCGAAAGCTCAAAAACAGGTCGTCCTTCTCGAAGTGGTCCGAAGCCGTCAATGCCGGCTCCACGTCGTTGAGATGAATCGGGTCCTGGGGGTCCCCAGACCGAAGAATCAAATGCTCAAGCCCATTGTTCTTGAGTATCTCAGTCATGGAAATCACCTCCAAAATGTGGCCTGTTTGCGCATCCAATCGGGCAATACTGTTGTCCAAAAAGTTGACCGTTCTGTCACCCAATTTGTATCGCCCTCGATACCCGATGTAGCGCCCCCCTTTCTCCCATCGCATGGTGCAGGCCCAAAGGTCCCCATTGGCCGCACGGTTGATTGCATGATGAAACGTAAGGCTGTCTTGGCGCCACATCAAGTTGGATGCAGAATCCAATCGGAACAAGGGCGACCGATTGGTAAAGAAGCCCACGACCGACTTGTCTTCCAAAAGAAGCGGGTGGTGAACCCGCCAATGGGGCTTCCACTCTCCAAGCGTGTCAGGCAAAACCCAGGCGTGGAGTACACAGTCATCCCTCAAATTCCGAACGGCAATGGTGCGGCCTTTGTCCGGGTTAGAAAACGCTGTCAAGGTGAGCACGTCCTGGTCGAGTCGGTTTTCCCGTTCAAACCCAGCGGGCGTCTTCACGAACGTCTGCGGTAAGGTTTGCACCTCCTCAACAGACTTCTTGAAGCGGTCGGGAAAGCCAGAAAGCAACTCCACAACACCATTCATTGCGCCGAAATCCCGGTCCTTTTTCGCCCTGTGCTGGGACATCCAGCCGAAACCACTGAGAAGGGCCAAAAGGGCGACCAGTTGCATTGCCAGTTTCACCCCCCACTTGGCCTTGCCTTGGCCGCGCAAAAACCGCTTGATTCTCAGCCAAACAATGAAGCCCAAGGCAAACAAGACCAGCCCCCCAATCAGGATGACAAGCAAAGCGCCAACGGTCACGCCGCCGCCAGGGCCGATATATGCCAAGGTGTGCATCAGGTGGGTTTAGACCTCGCGAACCGTTCGCTGCTCAATGCGCTTCTTGTAATCCACCCCCTGAAAAATCCGCTGCACAAAGATGCCCGGCGTGTGAATCTGATTGGGATCGAGTTCGCCCAGCGGAACCAGCTCCTCCACCTCAGCGATGGTGATTCTCCCGGCCATGGCCATGGGGGGGTTGAAATTCTTTGCGGTCGCCTTGAAAATCAAGTTTCCAGCAGAGTCGCCCTTCCAGGCCTTCACGATGGCAAAGTCCGCAGTCAAGGCCGTCTCCAAAATGTGGGGCTTACCGTTGAATTCCCGAACCTCCTTGCCCTCGGCCACCTCCGTTCCAAAGCCCGCCGGGGTATAGAACCCGGGAATCCCTGCACCACCCGCCCGGCACCGTTCGGCCAGCGAACCCTGCGGAATCAAGTCCACCTCAAGTTCTCCCGACAGCATCTGACGCTCAAATTCATCGTTCTCCCCCACATAACTGGAGACCATCTTTCGAATCTGTTTGCCTTGGAGCAACAACCCCAAACCAAAGTCGTCAACCCCAGCGTTGTTTGAAATGCAGGTCAAATTGGTCACCCCCATCCGCACGAGTTCATCGATGCAGTTCTCCGGAATGCCGCACAAGCCAAAGCCGCCCAGCATCAAGGTCATCCCGCTCTCAATTCCCGCACACGCTTCCCGCGCACCGCTTACCATCTTGTTCAGTGCCATTGCTATTCAAATAGGTCGTCATCACCGTCACCACGAAAGTCAATGCTGCGCGCCGCGAGAACCTCCTCGCAAGGCACTGCCTTTATTGCCCCTTCCGGTGGACGGAAATCCTCAGCCAATAAACCCACATCGGGGTCGGCCAAAGCACTCTTCATGTAAAAACCAAAAATGGGAAGTGCAGTATTGGCCCCCTGCCCTTTGGTTGTTGTACTGAACCTCACTGCGGGATCAGATGCCCCCACCCACACTCCCGTCACGAGCTCCGGTGTCAAACCAATAAACCACCCGTCAGCATTGGACTGGGTCGTCCCTGTCTTTCCCGCCATCGGAACCTTCAACCCGTCATAGTCTCGGTGGTCGAGGTCCATCCGCAACCGGATTCCCGTTCCCTTCCGGCCGAGTTCTTCATTGTAGGCGCCGTCCACCACGCCCTTCATCATCTCCAACACCCGATACGCTGTCGCTGCATCCAGGCCCTGCCGAATCTCAGGACGCGGCTCATAGATGGTGTTGCCCCGTTTGTCCTCAATCCTTCGAATAATCCGGGGCGCATGGTGCACGCCGCCCCCAGCAAACGTCGCATTGGCACTGGTGACTTCCTGAAGGGAAAGCTCAGCAACACCCAACGCGATAGACGGCACTGGCGGAATGTCCGTTTCAATTCCCATCGCATGGGCCAACTCCACAACACGCTCAACCCCATAGTCCTTGATCAACTTCGCTGTCACGGTGTTCATGGAATTGGCAAGAGCATACTCCAAGGTCACCATCTCACCGTAGGCCAAGTCGCTGTTTTCCGGGCACCAAGGGTCCTGACCCTCCGGCATCTCAATGCACGTTTTCTGGTTGGGCAACTCCGTGCAAGGGTCAAGGCCCAAGCGAATCGCGGTGGCGTACACAAACGGCTTAAACGTAGAACCCACCTGTCGGCGAGATTGAATCACATTATCAAACTGGGACCACTGATAGTCCAAGTCTCCAACCCACGCTTTGACCTCGCCGCTCTGAGGGTCCACGCTCATCAATCCGGCATGCAACAGCGTCTTCTGGTGACGAATGCTGTCCAAGGGCGACAACACCGTGTCCACCCAGCCTTGAAGGCCCATCACCCGGGTTTGGGTTTCCTTTTCGAAAACCGCGTCGAGTTCACGCCTTGACATGGTCGGCCAAGCATGGCCACACCCCCCCTTGGATGGCCGGCACAAGTGCACCCGCTGCCCCGCACTGTCGGCTTCGGCGATATAGAATCCTGGGCGCTCACACTCTGGGCACTCCTTGCCCATCGCCAAGCGGTATCGACGGCTCTGTTCTACTGCGCGCTTCAAAATCTTCTTCTGTTC
Organism: uncultured Bacteroidota bacterium; assembly: GCA_902535565.1. The sequence goes on from CACAUH010000008.1 coordinate 3,500, forward strand.
CGCCTCCTCGATGTCCGGACTAAACGGCCAGCCTCGGTCTGTTGTCCGTTTCAAGTCCTTCCAAAAATCCTCCTGCAGCTCGCCGCGAATGTGCCGATTGGCCGCCTCTTCTGCATAGCGTTGCAATCGACTGTCAATCGTCGTGTGGATGACCAGCCCGTCACGATAAAGGTCATAAGGGGCGCCATCAGCTTTGGCAATCAGGTGGGCCCCATCATCCGATTTAGCAGACAAGAGCCCTTTGACTTCAGCGCGAAGGCGTTCGCGGAAATGGGGCGCTGGCCCCTGATCGTGACTAACACGCTGAAAACTCAATCCAAGAGGAAGGGCGTTAATGCTGTCTTTGACCGACCCGGGCAAGGCCCCGTACTTGATCATTTGAGCGATGACCGTCCCGCGCCGCTCAAGGACCAGCTCCGGCCTGCGCAGTGGGTTGTACAATGCGCTGTTTTTTAGCATCCCCACGAGCATGGCAGACTCGTGAATATCAAGACGCGACACGGATTTACCGAAATACACCTGAGCGGCACTCCGGATGCCCACCGCTTGATTCAAAAAATCATAGCGGTTTAGATAAAGCGTAATAATCTCGTCCTTGGTGTACTGACGTTCAAGCCGCGTGGCGATGATCCACTCTTTGGGTTTCTGGAGAATCGCCCGCTCAAAAAATCCCGTGCGGTCATAACGCTCGGTGAACAGAAGCTTTGCAAGTTGCTGGGTGACGGTACTTCCTCCACCCTTCTTTCCCAGGTATGCAATCGCTCGGCCCAAACTGCGAAAGTCCACGCCAGTGTGGTCTCGGAACCGGACATCCTCAGTACAAATCAGCGCGTCGACCAGCGTCGGCGGCAAATCCGCATAGCGCACGTCCGCTCTGTTTTCCCGATAAAAGCTACCCAGCTGTGCGCCATCGACCGCGTAGATGCGCGTGGCCAAGTCGGTTTTAGGATTGGCCAGTGTTTCCGTGTCGGGTAACTCACTAGAAGACGCAATTGTGAGCAAGCATGCGATGCCAAGCACCGGGGACAACACAGCAAGCCAAAGCAGAATAGACAGCCCCAGAAACCGATTGCGAAATGCCTTCGGCTCTGACGACTTTACCCCACGGGGTTTCTGCTTCTTTTTGGCCATGCTTGTGAAACGCGCGGAAATGCCCTTCCGAGACGGCAAGATGTGACCAAAGGGTGGAAAAGGCGTTAAAAATCAACCCAGACGCAAGGGAGACTTAGCTTTGCCGCCCGCACCATGGAAATTCTTGTCAAAACAGGCCAGTTCCTCCTGAGCCTCTCCTTCCTGATTGTGCTCCACGAATTGGGCCACTTCATCCCCGCTCGACTCTTCAAAACCCGAGTAGAAAAGTTCTTCCTTTTCTTCGACATCAAGGGGGCGCTCTTCAGCAAAAAAATCGGCGAAACCGTCTACGGCATCGGCTGGCTCCCGCTTGGAGGTTATGTCAAAATTGCCGGGATGATAGACGAGTCCATGGACAAGAATCAACTCGCAAAGCCCGCCCAACCTTGGGAGTTCCGGTCCAAGCCCGCTTGGCAGCGCATGATCATCATGCTGGGCGGCGTCACCGTCAACCTCATCCTTGGCGTGCTCATTTACGGGTTGGTCTTTTTCGTCTGGGGTGAACGCGACCTGCGTCTCGATGCTCTCCCTTATGGCCTCTCCTTTGCCCAGCCGCTGGAAGAAGTCGGCCTCCAAGACGGCGACATTGTGTTGACTCTGGGTGGCCAAGCCGTATCCAGCACACGGGACTTTCAAAATCTGGTCTTCGCCGATGAGGTGACTTCAGCGGAAGTTGTAAGAAATGGCCAAGTGCAAACCTTGAATTTTCCCGTCGAGCTCGGTCAGGTTCTCCTCGATCAAAAAGACAACATTCCCAAGGGCACTGCCCCATTCAGCGTCAACTATCCAACAGTCATCGACCGGGTCATCCCGGGATCAGGAGCGGAACGGGCTGGATTAATTCCGAATGACGAGATCATTGCTGTGAATGGACAGCCCACGGCCTACTTCACCAACTTGGTCGAAGCCCTCCGAAAGTACTCAGGAAAAACCGTCACCCTCTCCATCCTTCGCATGGGCAAAGGCCAAGAGGCAAGCCCTGAAATCGCCCAACCCAACCTAAAACCCGGCCCCATTTCACTTCAAGCCGACGTCGATGGAGAAGGCAAACTGGGCTTCTATCCAAAAAACATGGAGGCACTCGATGGCTTCCAATTCGTTGAGCGCACCTTCGGGCCCATTGCTGCTTTATCAGAAGGCGCTCAAAAAACATGGACGACCCTGTACAATTATGTCTCCTCGCTGCGCTTCCTGTTCAAGCCCGGTGGCACCAAACAGCTTGGAGGCTTCATCACGCTCGGAAGCATCTTCAGCCCTCAATGGGACTGGAAGAGCTTCTGGAACATCACTGCCCTTTTGTCCATTATTCTGGCATTCATGAACCTCCTCCCCATCCCAGCCCTAGATGGAGGACACGTCATGTTCCTCCTCTACGAGATGCTCTCTGGCAGGAAACCCAGCGACAAGGTGATGGAGTATGGCCAGCTGATTGGCTTGATTCTGGTGGGAGGACTGATGATTCTGGCCAATGGAAACGACCTGTGGAAATGGCTCACAGGGCAATTCTAACGGCGCAATTAAACTTTTTAAACCGATTAGAGTCATGGTAACCCTCGACCTCAACCACCTAAAAAAAATAGTAGGCGACGACCCAGACTTCTTGCGGCAAGTGCTCCAGATTTTCATCACCAATAGCCCGAAAGATTTGGAAGAACTCTTAAAGTTCACCAGTGAAGGTGACCATGAGAAGGTGGCCTTCTTTGCACATAAAATAAAAAGCGCCGCCGCTGCAATTGGGTTCAACGAAGCTTATGAAGCGTTCAAAGAAATAGAAGTAGAAAGCAAGAAAATGGAACCCATGGACAAGCTTCTAGTAAAGGTGAAGATGATGAAATCCCACTGCGACCAATGCGTCGCGGACATTAAGGCCAGCATGGAAAACCTCTAAGGCTCACCGCATCGTGCGGGTGAATCGATCCCCCGGCCAAGCCCGAACCCACCCTTTCAGTTCGGCCTCAAGTAGACCGGTTCTCACTGCATTCCTGTCCCATTCGAGCGACGCCACCACAGCGTCAAACCCCCTCGGCTGATAAGGATGAAGAACCGCAAGAATGGGGTCACCTTCTCCTTGTTCCGCTCTTTTCAAGGCAACCCAACCCATAGCAGCAGCAAGGTCCTTCGGCATGTGAAGCATTTCCGCAACGTGCTCTTGAATGAGGTGCGCATTGCCCTTCATCCCTTCAGACGCCCAAGAAGGAGACAGGGCAAAAACACGTCGGTCATAGTCCTGGCCCAGACGCGCCGTGATGAGGCTGCCCCCAGGCTTGTTGGACTCCACCACAACCACGGCCTCTGAAAGGCCCGCAATGATTCGGTTCCTCGCCGGAAACGTGTATTTAGAAGGCGGCATGCCCAAACGGTACTCAGACACCCAACACCCTCCTGCATCAAGAATTCGCTCTGCAAGGGCTGCATTCGTTCTGGGGTAAACGGCATGAAGTCCGTGCGCCAAGCAAGCGATAGTGGGAACCCCACGGTCCAGCGCCGCGAGGTGAGCCAATGCATCCACTCCATCCGCCATTCCACTGATGAGGGTCCAATCAAGGCCCCTCATTCCTTCCATCAGACCGTCCACCGCAAGACTTCCAGAAACAGAAACCCGCCGGGTGCCCACCACCGCAATTGGACGCGGACCATGAAGAAGAGAAATGGGGCCCTTGACAAACAGGATCCACGGCGCATCCGGAACCTGAGAAAGACCAAAAGGATAGCCTTTATGGCCCAAAACCACGGCTTGAATGCCGTTTCGGCACATCGCTTCCCATTGGGAAAGGGCCCGGTCACGGGCTGCCCGCAATAAACCAGGCTCCACACCGGCAAGCCAAGCACCAAGGCCCGCGTGTTGCACCACACGCAAGGTGCCTTTCCGATTGAACCGAGGCAATTGCCCTGCTGTCAACCAATCCAACAACCAGCGTTCAGGGTCTGATTCAGATGTGCCAACGAAACGATCTTCTCTGTCATTCACAGGGGCAACCTCGCCAGAGACAGCCTCCATTCTGCCAGAGGTTTACCAACGATTCCATTCGGTTTACATTCGGGCCCAATGAAGTGGTCCATTCCCACCTTGATGGTCAGCCTTTTGGTTCTGGCCATTCCCTCCAGCCCAATCGCACAAGAAACCTGGCGCCTTGAGGGCACCGTGCAAGACGCCTCCAACGACGGCCCCCTACCGGGAGCCGCTGTATTCCTCGACGGCACCGGAGCCCTAACCGATATAGACGGGCGATTTGCCTTCGATGGACAAGGCGCAAGCCCCCAAGTGCTTCGCGTTCGATACGTGGGATACCTCGAATCTTCTGAGACACTGGACCCTTGGTCAGGCAGCCGAACCCTGAATGTGCGTCTCGAGCCCGATGTGGCCAGCATTGGCACAGCGGTGGTGTCGGCTGGACGTTATGAGCAAGACCTTGGCGAGGTCAGCGTCTCCATCGATGTGCTCCCACCTGAACTCGTCAACCAGGGAGCGCCAACCAGTGCAGACCAAAGCCTCTCGCGAACCCCCGGTGTCACCATCGTCGACAGCGAACCACAAATTCGCGGGGGCAGCGGATACAGCTTTGGGGCTGGGTCCCGCGTCGCCGTGCTCCTCGATGGATTGCCCGTACTCAGTGGGGATGCAGGGCGGCCCACATGGGGCTTCCTGCCACTGGAAAACCTTGAGCAAGTCGAAGTCGTCAAGGGCGCCAGCAGTGTGCTTTACGGCTCATCTGCCCTCAGCGGCGTCATCCAATTCCGCACCGCCTACCCAGACCCAGAACCCTTCACCCGAATTTCCGTCCAACATGGCATTCACAGCGATCCAGGCAACGGACGGAAATACTGGAACCGCCCCCTAATGCAAAGCAGCACATCTTGGCTGCACACCAGAAGACTGGCCAATGGCGACGGCATCAGCTTTGGCGGACAGTGGTTGGGCAGCGACGGCCACAAAGGGCCGCAAATCGACGCCAACACAGGAACCCCCCACAATCGGCCCTACAACCCCTTCACCGTAGACCATTTCGATGCAGAACGACAGTGGCGCGTTAATGGCGCATGGCAGCACGCACCCAAAAATGGCGGTTGGGGCTATGGACTTCGCGCCAATGCAGTGAGCGGCGAAAGTGTCGGCACCCTGCTCTGGCTGGATGCCGACTCCGGATTCTATGCCGCAACGCCGGGCGCAGACACCCGCACCACGCAACGCATGGTCACCATCGATCCTCATTTTGAAAAGGCTGTGGGGCCTTGGAACCATACCATTCAAGGCCGGTTCCTCCGCCTGATCAACGACAACAGCAACGACCAAGGCAATGCTTCCAGCACGTGGCAAGGTGAAGCGCGCTCTCAATACAGGGGTGAACTCTGGACGGCCACGGGCGGCATCTACGCCCAAACCACACGAAGCGTAGCCGAACTCTACGCCGCAGGTACAGGAGACTCCATCCACAACGCCGCCAACGCTGCAGGTTATCTCCAGTTAGAAGTCCAGCCCCACGAGCGCTTGCATGTCACGGCTGGAGGTCGATATGAGCAATTCATCCTCGATGAGGTTTCCGTTGGACAACCCGTATTCAGGACCGGTCTCAACTACCGTTTCGGGCAAGCCAGCTATTTGCGGGCCAGCGTCGGGCAGGGCTTCCGGTTTCCCAGCATTGCTGAGAAGTTCATCCAAACCACCGTCGGCGGCATTTCCGTCTTTCCCTCGCTGGACATTCGACCCGAATCCTCCACCAACATGGAAATCGGCATCAAACAGGGCTTCCGGTTCGGGAGTGAAGGAAACTGGAAAGGCTTCCTGGACCTCGCCGTCTTCCAACAGGACTTCGAAAACTTCATCGAATACACATTCGGTGTTTGGGGCAACACTGGAAATGGCCTCAATGACATTGGCTTCCGCAGCATCAATACGGGCCAAGCAAGGGTCAATGGCCTCGAATGGAGCACCATGGGCCAAGGGTCCTTGGGAAAATGGGATGTCCAATGGCTCATCGGACAGACGTTGATCGACCCCGTTAGCCTCACGCCAGATTCGGTGTATGCAGAATTCCCCACCATCCCCGGCGGAGTCAGTTACGCCTCAACCAGCTCAGACACCACAGGTGACGTCCTGAAATACAGGATTTGCAACACCCTCCGGGCCAACCTCAGCCTGCAACACGAAAGCGGATGGACCTTGGGTTGGAACGCAGCGCGCAACACGACGATCCAAAACATCGACAACGCGTTTCTTGAAATTGAGGAGCTCGGGCTGCTCCAATATGGCCTCATCGACTGGTTAGGTCAGCGCAACGATGCGCAATGGCTCCACGATCTGCAGGCGGGCCGAAAATTCGACGATCGCCACCACGTCGAGCTCATTGTACGGAACGCGGCCAACCTCACCTACGCATTGCGTCCCCTGGCCGCTGAAGCCAATCGACTCTGGCTCATTCGGTACACCTTCACACCGTGAACATCACCGCCATCATCCCAGCCCGCATGGGCGCAAGTCGACTCCCAGGAAAACCGCTTGCCGACATTGGCGGCCTGCCGATGGTGGTCCACACTTGGCGCGCAGCCCACGAACATCCAGACATCAGCGAAGCGATTGTCGCCACGGACCATACGGACATTGTCCAAGCGGTAGAGGCCGCTGGCGGTCAGGCCATGGTCACGGGTGATCACCCTTCGGGAACCGATCGCTGCCATGCGGTCTGGTCTAAGCTTGGTCACAAAAAAGACGCCGTTCTTAACCTCCAAGGAGACGAACCATTTCCAAACCCAGCGCACATCACTGCGGTTTGCAATTGCCTGAAACAAGAAGGGGCTCAAGTGGTCACTGCACGCAGGCCTGCCGAACCGGGAGAGTCAGAAATGCCCGAGCGCGTCAAGGTGGAGTGCGACACCACGGGCAAGGCCTTGCGGTTTTCAAGGTCTCCTGCGCCAATTAAGGGAGCCCATCACATCCACCTCGGCCTCTACGGGTTTGCCCCAGGCTGGCTCAATCGATGTGCGTCTCTGCCAGTGGGGCGACTCGAACAAAAAGAAAACCTCGAGCAGCTACGCTGGTTAGAAGCCGGCATCCACATCCAAGTCGTGGACGTGAAAGGCGCAGAAGGACCGGGTTCGGTGGATACGGCAGAAGATCTGGTTCGGGTCCAAAAATGGTACCGAGCACGATGATCGGACCCCCGATTCGATTGATTCAATTTTCAAGGCTCCGAATTCACGCTATTTTGCGCAACGGATGAACGCCGTTCCAAAATCCAATTTCCTGCTCAACGCCCTGCCGTTGCTGCTCCACGATCACGATTGCCTCGTCATACCGGGCTTGGGTGGATTCGTAGCGAGACCTGTTGCAGCGCGTTTCGACGAGGACAAAGGCGAGTGGATTCCACCGGGGCGAGATGTGCTGTTCAATCCAAAGCTCACGGTGCGTGATGGCCTTTTGGAGCAGGAAATACGCCGTGCAACAGGCTGTTCCAACGGGGCTGCTGCGCAATGGCTCGAAAGCGAAACAGACGCCCTTCATACCAGCCTTAAAGAAGGACGCCACGTTGCGCTTCATGGGCTCGGAAGACTCTACCTCACGGACAATGGGACCTTGGGGTTTGTTGCTGAACCTCGACTCAGTGAACGTTACGCTGCGCCCGGACTGAGCCGCATTGCATGGGCGGACAACCAAATCAAGCAACTGGTTCAAGAGGAAGAAGCCGCCCAACCCTCCATGCAGACCATGGAAACCAACGGGGATGATGTAGTACGGATCCCAGCCCAATTCCCGAAACAACTGCTCAAGGTGGCTGCGGCACTCGCATTGCCGATCATGGTCACCGGCGCCCTGTTGTGGAACCAACAGAACACCACTGGCTTTGACTTCTTGGGGATGTCATCAGAACCCCTGAAAACCGCATTTGCCCCGAGAATAGACGGTGAAGACATCCGATTCCCCGACCTCGAACTCGGCGATGCCCTCCCCTTCGTTCAAGCAGGTGCACCAGCGCTGATTGCCTCAGGCAACGCGGAGAAATTCATGCCTGTCCCCATTCCGGGGTCTACCGCAAGCGGTTGCGCACACCACGTGATTGCAGGCGCATTTGCAGAGTCCCGAAGGGCTGCAGCCCTTGCTCGGAGATTTGAAGCCCTTGGCTATTCCTCGGCAATCCTGCCTGGGCCAAATGGCATCCAACGCGTTTCAGCGGGCTGCTTCGAAGACAAGAAAGATGCCGGCGTGTTCCGGCGCGCCATGGCCCAGCGCCATGGGTTTGCCCAAGCTTGGGTTCTCAGCCTCTGACCGCAATTTCCATGCAGTCGAACCCATTGTCCATCGATTGGAAACCGATTCGGCATGTCGTTCTTGACTTTGGAGGGGTTCTCTACACGATCAACCACCAAGCCGCTGCAAACGCATTTTCCAAACTGGGCCTAAGCCATTTCGATTCCCTGTATTCCCATGATACACAGTCCAACCTGATGTGCGACTTGGAATGTGGAAGGGCCACCCCAGATGAGTTCATCTTATCACTCAAGAACCGGTGTCAACCGAACACCACAAGCGATGCGGTGACCAAGGCTTGGAATGCTGTGCTCATCGGGTTGCGGTCTGATCTCATCCCCTTGCTTCACAGGTTGGCTGATCAATTCGATCTTATCCTTTTCAGCAACACAAATGCCCTGCACGCCGAACATTTCGAGAAGCAAATCCTTCGCGAGAACGGCAAATCCTTCCAAGAGGCCTTCAGGCAGATTATTTACAGCCACCGTTTGGGCCACAGAAAGCCCGACTTGAAAGCCTACCAAGAAGTTGAGCGCCAATTTGGCCTGAACCCAAGGGCAACCCTCTTCATCGACGACACCTTATCAAACGTTCACGGCGCGTCCAACGCGGGGTGGACTGCCATTCATCATCAGCCTGAACACATCTCCCTGCAGAACCTACTTGTTCAATTGGGATTAAAAAACCTGTCTTCACAAGGGGTTTAGTGCCACATTCCCTTTCCCGTGGTGGGTTCCTCCTTCTCCCTCTTTTCCCTGTCTTTGGCGTGTCCAAATTCGAATGCCAAACCGACTTGACCACTCCAATGTCCGGACCGCAAGGGATAGAGCATGCCCGCCACATTTCTCGCGCTGACTGACACCCGAACCGGACCGCCGCGCATGGACAAGCCCGCCCCCCATGACCATCGGCCCTGAACGAATTGACCTTGCACTTGGGTCGCGATGTTGTTGCGAACCCGATGGACCAGTCCAAACAGAAACCCGTCCATCTTCCCCGCGAGACGAAACTGCCGGTAGGCCAGCGCATGGAACTCCAAAGACGCCGTTGGGCGATAACGGAAGCCCAACCGCCATGTCTCCTGAACCCGGGTGTCAAAAGCAGCCACAATGCCTTCTGCCGCATCCGGGTCAAAGGTGTTCAACAGAGAGTCCACCATGTCCTCCGCCCACGTTTCGAGCATGGACTCCAAAGAGTCCGGAAAGGCCAAAGAGTCCGCGTTGGATAACAATTCGACAGCATCCAACCCTTGGAGAACAAACGTCCCCGGGTCCACCTGCTTTCGGGAAACGGACTCCAGCCAGCGGATTGAGCCACGCCCCTCCATCGAACCTTCGAGATCAAGTTTGGGGTTCAAGCGCCACAAGAAACCAAAGTCAAACGCCACTCCTGACCCGAGGGACGGTGGAATTCCCCCGTCACCAGGAACAGCCAGAGTGCTACCGGCAGCCAAAGAATCCAAGTTCAATCCAGCAGAATTGACCGTGGCAGCGCCATCCAGCGTCCAACTGTAATCTAGCGAATCCGTGGTCCATGTCACATCAAAGGTCTCGGTCTGAAAAGCAGCCAACCCGTTGAGGATGTGAATCCCCCAACCAAGCCAAAGTCGGTTCTCCTTGGCCATCGCACCCACACTTAGGCCATGATCCAAATAGGCCTGGGCATCGACACCCATGCCCGAAAAAGACAGCGGCCGTCCAATCAAATCAGGGTGGCCATTGCCCAACCAGCCGACAGAAAGCAAATCCCGATCGTAACTAAAATTCTGATCCACAACAAGACGGCTTCGGTAACGGATTTCAAACCGGTTCTCATCCCGCACGGAAATGCCGAACAGCGGCACCTCAGACCGAACGCCTACGAACTCAACAGTGTCCATTTGCGCGAGAAAGGCTGTGGGTTTGATGGACCCCTCCATTGTTGCAAAATCCAAAAAGGCTGGTCCCGAATGCAAGAGATCCACTTGAGCTCCAGAAAGCCCTCCCAGCGTCACCACGGTCCTTGAAGGATGAAGAATGGCTGGGTTTGACCAGCCGGCTTGACCCCACTCCGGAGACATCTCCACAGCGCCAATCTGGGCGTGCATATGCCCCGCGATCAGCGAGGCTGCAAACACCAAGGCAAAAGACAACCGTTTCATCTCAGAAGTCAATTTTGGCATACACCAGAAGGCCCAGCTCCATGCGCAAACCCTGTTCCTCGGTGATTCTCACAAACTCCCCGAGTTGAGCATCAGCCGTTTCAGCCCACGCTTCCACGACCACACGTTCAGCAAAGCGAAGGCGTTCCGCCCGCTCCCAATCCAAAAAGAAGTCGTAGACGAAAACGCCTGGTTCAATGGGTACTCGATTCAAATCCATTGCAGGCAGCGTAAACAAGTCCAAAGGTTCAGTAGACAAACTGTCTATGACATCGCCGTCGGAATTGAGGAACGATGCGCGCATGGCGACCTCGAAAGGGAAGCCATTGTGCAGTATGAGCCTCAATTCCGCCGAATCCAGTTGGGACTCTTCCTCTATCTCAATGTCCACATCCACAGTATCCACGAAGTCAATCTGCTCTGCCCGAATTGACAAAGGGATTTCAGTCATCAAACGAGCAGAAACAAAACCATCTGCATCGAGGAAGTTGCCATTCGGCCCGACAGGGCCTTCCGGATTGCAACGGATGCGCATACTCAGGTCAATGTCCCTGGGCTTAGCGGAGAAGAAGTCCACCACATTGCTGTTGGTCTCATCAATCTCCCAGACAGCAAGGGAGGGGAATGCTGAACTGCCTTCAGCAGATGGGACAAATAGCCCCTCAGCAGACGTCTCAAAGACCACGTCTGCTGTCCCGTCCGCGGAAGATGTAAAGTCCAGCGAATCCAATACAGCATCGACCCCAAAACCATTCTCCACTTCAAGCCGAAGAGAAGCCCGCTGAATCTCAAGGCCTGAGGTGGTGAAGCGATCATCAAACAAGGCGAAGGACACTGCCTCCTCTTCCAGATTAATGTCCGAAGTCCCAAAGTCTCCCTCTGTTCGCTCAAACGCCATATCCGACAAGACAAAGTCACAACTCAAAAACTCACCTTCCACAGCGTCGTGGTCGGGGTTGTTGACCATCATAAACGTGTATCCCCCTTGGATGATGTTGGTTCCGTCTATCCCTTGCTCAGGAAGAAGGCTCCACCCGGAAAGGTCCTGCGACACCACCAAAGAACCATTCGTGAACTGATTCGAATTCCACACCATCTCGTAGGGGACCTCGTCAGGGTCGACCAAGCCGGAAATGGATACCACACCAGAGAGATCGTCCCCCATCGTGGTGGTCAGCGTAAACGTAAGTGCCCCAGAAGACAAGTCCACCCGGTTGAGAACCGCATCCTCTGGCTGTGCGATTTCGAACCCGGACGACACGTCATCCTGAAAGGAGACAGAGTCGCCTTCCGGCATCAAATTCAAAGCTGCCGCTTCACCTGCGCCAAGAATAAACGAAGACGCCGCCTCGTATGATGGAAGAATCAACCACTCTTCTGCAATCGACCCGCTGAAGTTCTGCTCGTGATAAAATGCAAGCTCCCCATTGGACATGGCGCCCACCGGCACCGTATCCAAACTGTCTATCAGCACCTCCAACACATCCGAAAGGTCGAAACGCGTGTCCACCAGGGGCACCGCGGCAATTGGGGTCCAAGCCGAAACGCTAAAATCCTCAGGCACCGTCTGGCATCCTGCACCGACCGTCACCGCGAAGGTCCACAACCCCACAGAACGGATGCGCCGGCGCAATGAAGTAGAATGCAAGTCCATCAAAACAAATTACGACAAGCGGCAGCCAGGGTTTCACAAATCCGTCGATGTCAGAAAGAACTGACGCTCCTGAGTTGAACCCTCAGGATCAGTCTTGAATACCCTCTAAGTCGAGCATGAATGCATATTCCAAGGCAGTCTCCTTATAGCGACGGAAACGCCCAGACTGGCCGCCGTGTCCAGCGTCCATGTTCGTGTGGAAAAGCAGCGTGTTGTTATCGGTCTTCAACTCACGCAACTTGGCCACCCACTTGGCAGGCTCCCAATACTGCACTTGACTGTCCCAATATCCTGTGGTCACCAAGGTATTGGGATAATTCTGTGCCTTGACCTGGTCATAAGGGCTGTACGACTTCATATAGTGGTAGTACTCCTCATTCACGGGATTGCCCCATTCGTCCCACTCGAACGTGGTCAACGGAATCGTCTCGTCCAACATCGTGCTCACCACATCCACGAATGGGACCGCGGCAATGACGCCATTGAAAAGGTCGGCAGCCTGGTTCATTACCGCTCCCATCAGCAAGCCACCGGCGGACCCGCCCATGGCATAGAGGTGATCTGGCGAGGTATATCCCATTTCAACCATCGCACGGCCAACATCCTCGAAGTCATTAAAGGTATTCTGCTTCTTAAGCAGTTTTCCATCCTCGTACCAGTGGCGGCCCATCTCTTGACCTCCACGGATGTGCGCAATGGCATAAACGAATCCACGATCCAACAGTGACAGGCGAACGCTAGAGAAGTACGGGTCCATGCTGCTGCCATAGCTGCCATATGCGTAGAGCAAAAAGGGGTTCTCTCCATTGCGCTCGGTTCCCTTTCGGTATACCATGCTCACCGGAACTTTGACCCCATCCCGCACCTCAACCATGAGACGCTCGGAAGCGTAATTCTCAGGAGAAAAGTTCTCATCCATGACTTCCTGCTGCTTGAGGAGAATGCGCTCTCCGGTCCGCATGTTGTGGTCATACGTGCTGCTCGGTGTGGTCATCGAGCTGTAACCAAACCGCAAAATCTCAGTGTCAAAATCAGGGTTAGAGCTCGTGTATGCAGTGTAAGCCGGGTCGTTAAAACTGAGGTACTCGTCCTTGGTGCCATCCCAAGTCCGGATGCGGATTTGGTTCAGGCCATTTTTCCTCTCCTCAACCACCAGGTATTCCTTGAAAATGTCGATGCCCTCAAGGAACACGTCGTCCCTGTGTGCGATCACCTCTTCCCAATTGTCTTTTGTCGTGGCCCCTACCGGCGTCCGCATTAAACGGAAATTCTTGGCGTCTAGGTTGGTCACGATATAAAAGTGATCGCCATAATGACTAATCCCGTATTCCAAATCGCGCTCACGTGGTTGAATGACACTCCATTCACCCATGGGGTCGTCCGCCCTGAGCACCCGGTATTCCTGAGACAGCGTTTGTGAGGTGTAAATCACCAGATACTCGTCACTTTTGGAGCGGTACACACCACAGCTGAAGGTCTCATCCTTTTCTTCAAACACGAGCGCATCGTCTTCGACAGGCGTGCCCAAAACATGGCGATACACTTGGAAGCTCCGCAAGGTCTGAGGGTCCTTCCGGGTATAGAACACCGTCTTGTTGTCGGCCGCCCACGTCGCTCCGCCTGTGGTCAACGGAATCTCATCCGCTAGCATCTCTCCTGTCGCCAAGTCTTTAAAGTAGACCGTGTACTGGCGGCGACTTACAGTGTCCACGCCAAACGCAAGCAAGCGGTTGTCATCGCTGACACGCATCCCGCCGACAGCAAAGTAATCGTGTCCTTCAGCAAGTGTGTTTTGGTCGAGCATGATCTCCTCTTCACCCGAGCAGTCCCCATACTTGACCTCATCTCCTGCCTTCTTTCGGCAGTTGATTGCATATTCCTTTCCCTCCTCATAGCGCGTGTAATACCAGTAACCCCGATTCCGTAAGGGAACACTTCGATCGTCCTTCTTAATTCGGGCTACGATTTCGTCGAACAACTTCTGTTGCAGGGGTTCGGTATGTGCCAGCTTTCCATTGATATACCCGTTTTCAGCCTCGAGGTAGTCCAACACGTCCTGCGTCTGCTCATCGGGCGTCTCCGCTTCCTTTTGAGCATCACTGAGGCGCATCCAGAAATAGTTGTCTACCCGGGTGTCCCCGTGCAAGGTCATTTCAAAAGGCACCTTCTTGGCCACGGGGGCCACAGCATCATCAGATTGAGACATGTCGTTGGAAGTTTGGCAGGCTGTAAGCAGAACCGCAGTGGACAGCGCGCCAAAGGCGCTCAGCGCAAAGGCGCGGGACAGAAGTCGAGTCATGAAATCGAATTGAACTCCGAAAAGTAGCCCAAAAGAGGGCCTGATAAAGGCACTCGATTATAAGGTGGCCTCTTCCGCAGAAAAGACCCGGAATTCGAAACGCTCCATAATGGGATTCGAAAGGAGCTTCTCGCAAGCCTCACCCACAAGTCGCTCAGCTTCCTCTCGGCTCTCAGCCTCGATATCGAGGGTAATGTGCTTGCCAACACGCACATTGGTGAGTTGGCCCAAGCCCATATTCGGCAAGTTGTTGGAAACCGCCTTGCCCTGCGGATCAAGAAGGGCGGGGAGAGGCAGGATGTCTATAGCAGCGTGAAAAACCATGGGTTATGTCAAGGGACGGAGGCGGATGAACAGTGCCGACGTCAACGGGTACGAAATTAGGGCAAGCACGCCGCCAAAAGGGCCCTCCCACAACACCAATCCAACTGCCGCAATCAACCACGCAATTCGCATTCGGTCCATGGCGCTGTCTTGACCCCAAGTCTTGAAGCCAAATTGAGGCCACCGAGACACCATGCCAAGCGGCAAAAACGTGACACCAATGGCCCCCAACCAAGCAATCCACCCCAACGAATCAGTGCCCTTTTCAGCCCACACCCAAAGGACCATCCCCCAATAAAGGGCTGCCATGGGGGCGGGAATACCAGCAAAGTCAAACCGATCATCATGCGGGCCGTCCGAACCTCTGGAAAACCGTGCCAAGCGCCAAGCGCCAGCCATCATGACCAGCAAAGCGAGAATGGGCGCCCACTCAAATCCTGCTGCCAATCCGCCAGCGGCACGCCATTCCATCATCAACGCCATGCCAATGAACGCAGGGGCCAACCCCGCAGAAACCAAGTCCGCCATAGAATCCAGCATCGCACCCTGCACTCCATCCGCCCCCATTAATCGGGCAACCGCCCCGTCCAGTAAATCGCACAATTGACCCAAACCCCAAACGACCAAAAGCCACAAAATTCCAGCCACGCGCCGCTCCTTGGTTCCAATTCCCTCCATCCAATGCTCCATCCAGCCCTGGGAATCGAGCCATTCGGCAGGCGCCCAGCCCAAATCAAATTCAGATGCCGCCCACCAACACACCAATGCCCCCGCACCCAGGTTGATGAATGTCAATGTGTTGGCGGGCCAACTACGCCAATCTAATTGTCTGTCCTCAAGTCGTTTCACAACAGGAAAAATAGACCCAATGAAACCCTGCGGAAGGACTGCCGTATATTTGCTTCCCCGCAACGGTTGGGGAAAACAACATGGTCTGGTGGCCGAGTGGCTAGGCTCAGCTCTGCAAAAGCTGCTACAGCGGTTCGAATCCGCTCCAGACCTCCGAAAAAAAGGCCCGGCGTTTGCCGGGCCTTTTTCATTCCCTAATGGTGCCTCCCGTCAAGGAGAACAGGTCTGCCCAAAGGAAGACAAAACCATGAGGATGTCCGAAACACCCACGAGGCCATCGCCATTCACGTCCTCGGCACAAGGCCCACTCCCGAAGGCACATGTGCCGTCGTCCATCGTAGCAACAGGGTTGAAGTTGACCGCTCCATCATAGGTGCATCCTGGCACTTCTTCTGAATCACATATCCCATTCCCGTTGGCGTCGCTTTGACAATCGCCTGAGCAAACCCCAAGCGCGTCAGGGCCACTGCCTTGACAATCGCAATCGCCCGCGGGAATATCCTCACAACCGCATACATAGACGGCACCCGGTCCATTGCAAACACCACACGCGTCCACCTGTCCAATACAAGGGTCCACGTCATCGCAAACCCCATCACCATCGCTGTCGGTTTCACACCCACCATTGCAAACCCCAATGGCATCCAACTGTCCAACACAAGGGTCCACGTCATCGCAAATTCCGTCGTCATCGATGTCCACCGGACACCCCCCAGCACACGGCTCGCAACTGTTCCAACAGACTGCGGGCAGTGTTGTGGCACCACTCACCGTCAGCACACGGTTCACGAATTCACCCGTAGTCAATGTGCAAGACTCGCCTCCAGCGAACTGCTCAGACACCCCCCAATCAAACGTGGTGAACTTGTACTCCTGCAAACCCGCTGGCCAAAACACCGTGATGGTCCAAACCCCGTCTCCATTGTCATCGGACATTGGCTCAGACGCGGCGTTCCAACCATTGAATGTTCCCGCGAGATACATAGGGCCTTCCGGAGAATCCGGGTTGCTCATGTCCACAGACAACGTCACGGGAAACAGACACGACCCGTCATCATCCGTGGCATTTGGACTGAAGTTCACCGCGTCTTGATTGGTGCACCCGGGAATAGAACCCCCTCCCCCTCCAGGGTCACCTCCTCCCCCATCAATGGTCTCAGCACCTGGCCTTGTGGAAAGCCAATACAACGTGTTGGTTCGGGTGTTGCCATCATCATACCCCGTCAAGGTGGCTGCCTCAGACCAAGCTGCAACCGGATCAATCACCGCATGAGCCATGTAGATGAACCCCTTCCAACCTTCACCGATGTTGGGGTCATTCACCACCGTAGACACCACAGGGTACTCCTCTTCAATCCATTCGGCCCGCAAAAGCTCCTCGGTAATCGGCGTAAATGGCAACATCTGAATACCATGGATAAACTCCAAGTTGGCGCCAAAAAACGTGGCGTGGTCCACCTTGGTGCCCCACAAAATGCCAACCACCTTATTAGAAGCAAACGGCTCGGGATAAATTCCCTCCCCTTCGTTGATCTGCCAATACTTCCAAGTCGACCGCAGCTCTGTGGCCAGCATCACCCGGCCCAAATCACGCAAACGGTCATTGCCAATGGCCAAGCCGTACAAGTAAACGGCGTACCACGCATTAACTGCTTCGGAGGTGCTCTCCTGATTTCGGGAGTCCCCGAATTCAAAAAGACCTGCGGCCCAAGAATGCCCCACAAACCAATCCTTGTTTCGCATGAAACCAAAATGCGGATCGACCCCTGAAGGCTCTGCAATGTCTCGGATTAAATCCATAACCTCATCTCCCCATTCAGCAACCCAAGACGGGTTGTCCTTGGCCATCGCCGCTGCCGCATATATCCAGTAGCCGTAGTGAAAATGGTGGTCGTTGTAGTACCCCTGCCCAAACGCTGCAGCAGGGTTGCTGATGCCCGAAGTCGCCACAAGTCCGCCCCAGTCCTGATCGTAAAGCAATGGGTCGCCATCTAAGCCTGCCAAACGATTCTCCAACGCATTGCCAAGGTTGCTTCTGACTTGAGCAGCCAGTGTCGGCTCATTGAGTTCATCGGCGATGACAGCCAACCGCCCGAGGGCGGCAAACTGCTTCCCGCCAAAGTAGGGGTCCGGTGCCGAAACCTGAAAGTTGACATCCGCTGCAAGGGCATCACGGACCTCTTGCTCCAGATTTGGTGCAATCGGGTTCGCCGACTCAAACCCAATGGTCGTGAGCGGTTCTTCCATGGTCCAATTCTCCCCAGAGATTCCCGTCATGTCTCCTTTGAGGGTGTTCCGGATGACGCTTGTCGAGGTGGGTGCGACCAACACGTCCATATGATGCGGCAAGGCCATCATCAAAAGCGGACCAGACCCCTCCGATTCCCACTGAAACGCAATGGTTCCAATGTCATTGGCAGCGGTGACTGACACGTCACCACCAGTGGGAATTCGACCTGAATGGGCGTCCAAAACAGCATCGCTAATGCCGTCCAATAACGCCGCCCTCAAGGAGCCTGTATAGACACCGCTTGCCTCTAGTGACCCGTTATTCACAGACAGGGTCAAGACACTTGAGGCATACAAAACCCAAGTCTGTCCATTGTTCATCTGGACCTCGAAACGGGTGTCTGTTACCGCTTGAGAGCCAACCCCTCCATTGAGACCCGTGATGGCATGAACCGTCCCAATCCGAGGAGTCAAACCGTTGTAATGGGCCGTCATGTATGGTTGGCCCCGCACCAGGTCCACGTGCATCGAACCTGTTCCTGTTCCCCAATCCAAACTCACATGCAGCGGACCATATCCAGAAACCTGCTGACCAGGCAGCCCTTCCACTGCGCGAAAACTGAGGTTCTCAGTAAAGGAGGTGAAGATGAAGTTCTCAGCGACCACCTTATCTGGAAAACCAAATTTTAACCCATCCCCATGAACCTGAACCTGATATGGCAAGGCATTGATGGTATACCCCCCGCTTCCGAGGGCGATGTTTTGCCACCAGGCATTGGTGGGCAATGGGGCGGCAGGGTTGGCCCACAGGCCTCCCGGAGGTGCGCTGTGGTTTTGTGCGGAAAAGGTGGGGGTCGTCGAAGACAAAGGGGCTCCACCGAGCAGCTCTGTCTGGGCTTGTGCGGCTAAGGGCAAGGCCGCACAGCAGAGAATAAAAAAGAAACGCATTGGTCTCCTTAAGGTATGCGAAACCCTTGGCTATCGCTTCGATTCTAGACGATGACTTTCGTCAGTTGTCCAAGATTGCTGAAATCCCAGGTAAGGTTTTTCCTTCGAGGCCTTCAAGCATCGCGCCGCCTCCCGTGGACACATAACTCACCTGGTCAGCCAGTCCCGCCTTGTTGACTGCGGCCACAGAGTCCCCTCCGCCCACAAGCGTATATGCCCCGTGGCCCGTTTCCTTGACAATGGCCTCCGCAATGCACTTGGTGCCCGAGGCAAAACGGTCAAACTCAAACACGCCCATTGGGCCGTTCCACAAAATGGTCCGACAACCCTCTAAAGCACTGACAAACGCGGAGCGGCTCTCCAAACCAATGTCCATTCCCTCCCAGCCATTCGGAATGGCCCCGGTGGGATAGCTGGCTTGATTGGCATTCGGAGAGAAGTTGTCTCCACAGACCGTGTCTGACGGCAAGTGCACCTCGACGCCTTTCGCCTTGGCCACTTCGAGAAGGGCCAGGGCCTCTGCGTGCATGTCGGGCTCCACCAAAGACCCACCAACATCACCGCCTTGGGCCTGCACAAACGTGTAGGCCATGCCACCGCCTATCAAAAGCCTGTCCACCCGGTCCAAGAGGTTTTTGAGCACCGCCAGCTTAGAACTCACCTTGGCGCCGCCAATAACAGCAGCAACGGGCTTCTCTGCCCCGCGCAGGACCTGCTCCAAAGCCTTGACCTCACCCTCCATCAAACATCCGAACGCCTTGTCCTCGGGAAAAAACTTGGCAATGATGGCAGTAGAGGCGTGGGCGCGGTGCGCAGTGCCAAAGGCATCATTGACATAGAAGTCGCCGTTTTCCGCCAGCTGGCCCGCAAAAAACTCATCCCCCGCCTTCTCCTCTTCATGGAAGCGAAGGTTCTCAAGCAAAGCCACTTCTCCAGCAACCAGAGATTGGGTCACCTCCAAGGCTTCGTCACCCACACAATCAGGTGCAAACGCCACGGGTCGACCCAAATGCCCCTCCAAGGTCGAGACGATGTGACGCAAAGACAATGCTGCATCTCGGCCTTTGGGCCGGCCGAGGTGACTCATCAGCACCACACTTCCCCCCGTGTCCAACACGTGCTGAATGGTGGGCAATGCGGCACGTATTCGAGTGTCATCGGTCACCTCCCGACTGCCATCATCCCCTGGCTCGGCCATCGGAACGTTGAAGTCGACGCGGATCAAGGTGCGGACACCCTCAAAGGTTCGGTGTTGAAACGCCATTGTATTGAATAAAACCGTCTCCATGTGTACTCAGTGTGGAGGTTCAAGAAAACAAGGTGGACCAACCAACGCGCTCAGCAACACGCGCTGACAGCTCGGCAATGGGAACCCGGACCTGCTCCATGGTGTCTCTGTCCCTGAGGGTCACTGCGTTGTCCTGGAGTGTGTCGTGATCGATGGTGATGCAAAGCGGTGTTCCGATGGCGTCCTGGCGGCGGTAGCGGCGTCCGATGGCGTCCTTCTCATCGTACTGAACACTGTGGTCCAGCTTGAGCAGGTTCATAATCTCTCGCGCCTTCTCAGGCAGCCCGTCCTTCTTGATTAGGGGCAACACGGCGAGCTTGACCGGAGCAAGGGCCGCTGGGATTCGCATCACCGTGCGCTCGGAACCGTCTTCCAGCGTCTCCACGCGAAGCGCATGAGACAAGACAGCAAGGAACATCCGGTCGAGGCCGATGGACGTCTCCACCACATAAGGCACATAACTCTCCTCCTTCTCGGGGTCATAGAACCGCAACTTCTTTCCGCTGTGCTCCTCATGGGCGGACAGGTCAAAGTCCGTGCGGCTGTGTATGCCTTCCAATTCCTTGAATCCCATTGGAAAATTGAACTCAATGTCGCATGCTGCGTCAGCATAGTGCGCCAGCTTGAGGTGGTCGTGGAAGCGATAGGCATCATCCCCCATGCCCAAGGCCTTGTGCCATTTAATCCGCGCCTCTTTCCAGTATTCATACCACTCGCCTTGTGCGCCAGGCGAGACGAAAAACTGCATCTCCATCTGCTCGAATTCACGCATCCGGAAAATGAATTGGCGGGCGATAATCTCGTTTCGGAACGCCTTGCCAATCTGCGCAATGCCGAACGGCAACTTCATCCGGCCCGATTTCTGCACATTGAGGAAATTCACAAAGATGCCTTGGGCGGTTTCCGGACGGAGGTAAATCACACCTGCATCACCGCTGACCGCACCGAGTTCCGTCTTGAACATCAGGTTGAACTGACGAACATCCGTCCAGTTGGCCGACCCGGTTTCCGGGTCCTTGATCCCCAAGTCGACAATGAGCTGCTTGACCGCATCGAGGTCCTCAGCATCCATGGCGGTCTTAAAACGGCCATTGATGTCGTCAATTTCTGCCTTTCGGCGAACACAGTTTCCATTGGTGGCGAGAAACTGCTCCTTGTCGAAGGCATCGCCAAACCGCTTTTGTGCCTTGGCGACATCCTTGGCAATCTTGGCCTCAATCTTGGCGACGTGGTCCTCGATTAACACGTCCGCCCGATAGCGCTTTTTGCTGTCCTTGTTGTCGATCAACGGGTCATTGAACGCATCAACATGGCCCGACGCTTTCCACGTTGTGGGGTGCATGAAAATGCTTGCATCCAAGCCAACAATGTTCTCGTGCATGCGCACCATCGCCGTCCACCAATACGCCTTGATGTTGTTCTTGAGCTCGACCCCCAGCTGGCCATAATCGTATGCAGCACTGAGGCCATCGTAGATGTCGCTGGAGGGGAAAACGAAGCCGTATTCTTTGGCGTGTCCAATCACGCGCTTGAGGTGGTCGTCCTGTTGGGCCATGGTCAGTGTGTGGGCAAATGGGAATGAATTAGGTGAGCAGTGCACCCGTCAGGGCTGCAAAAATAGGCGTTTCAAAAGCGTTTACCCCCGTTTGGTCTTGCCCACAGACGATGTGGAATGGAAAGTAATGGCCCTGTGGCCGCAACGAATCCCTTTCCGAACTTGTTCGATAGATGATGCGTTCCCCGCTGACCATACTTTTTCTGACCGCAGGGGTCATGTCCGCGCAGGTGCGGTTCGTTCCCAATGAAGGCCAGTGGGAAGACCACATACAGCATCGCACTGAAGTCATCGGTGGCGGGGTTCAAATCGAATCAAAGGGGTGGACGTGCTGGCAATGGGCGCCGGACACATCCGTTGAAGAAGATCACCCCTCGGGCTGCCGCAAAGGCATTGTATGGCATGCCCATTGGGTTGATGCAAACCCGATGGGGTCGACAGAATGGGACCGAAGTGGTTTGGCCTCAGACCGCCAACACTTCTACTTGTCTGACGACCCGTCGCGGTGGGCAGAACATGTGCAACCTGCTGCCATGATCAAAACCGAAAACGTCTGGCCTGGAGTCCGGCTTCGATGGCGCGGCACACGCCAAGGCCGGGCCGCCTTCGAGTTCACGGTGGAACCGGGCGCCGACCCAGCGAAAATCAGCTGGCACTACAGCGGGGTCCAACCCAGCATCGGCCCAAGGGGAGAACTACAACTCACCCATTCACTGCACAACAGAAGTGCAGATTTCTGGGCTGAGTTGGCGGCCCCATTCGCCTTTCAGTTAAGTGATGACGGCACCCTTGAAACCGTGGACTGCCACTATCAGCTGACAAACGGTGACGTGCGCTTCTCGCTCGGAGAATACGACCAGCAACGGCCGCTCATCATCGACCCTGAAATCACCTTCTCCACCTTCGCGGGAAGCACAGGTGACAACTTTGGGACCACGGCCAGCAACGGTCCTGGAGGCGCCCTTGTCGGAGGAACTGTGGCCTTTGCTCCCGGATACCCGACCACCCCCGACGCCATAGAGGCAACCATGGACGTCTTTGCGGATGGCGTGAGCCACACCGCCGTTACCGTTTTCAGCGCCGACGGGTCCAACCTCTTGTACAGCACCTACCTCGGAGGAAGCCGCGCCGACATCCCGCACAGCCTGGCTTACAACGAAACCTGGGGGCAAATCGCCTTGTTCGGCACCACCGGGTCCACGGACTTCCCGACCACACCCGGCACATTCCAAACCGACTTCAACACCGGGCCCGCAGTGGACATCACAATCTATGGTGTGGACCCCCAGCCCAATGGACTCGACTGTTATCTGTTGACCCTCGACGGTGACGACTTCACGCTGAACGCCTCGACGTTCTTTGGCGGATCCGGCATCGACGGGCTCAACAATGCCGGTGGCCTGCGCGCCAATTTTGGAGACTTTTACCGGGGGCAAATCGACATCGGACCAAACGGCAGCCTTTGGATCGCCACCACCACCACATCGACAGACCTACTTATGCCCGGCAGTCCAGCCAATGCAGGCGCTCACGACGCCCTCATCGCCGGTTTTTCCTCCGACCTCTCCAACCTCCTGTGCGGGCGCACGTTTGGAGGCTCCGCCAGTGATGCCGCCTACAGCATCGAAGTCTCACCGGACAACAGCTTTGGCAATTTGGACAACCTACAGGTTCTCGTCGGAGGGGGCAGTCTGTCCTCCAATCTCCCCCTTCCCAGCGGCTCCATACAACCCGCGCCACAGGGGAACACAGAAGGATGGATCGCGCAATTCAACGCCTCGGCCAACAACCTGACCGCACAGTTTGGAACCTACCATGGGCTCGCCGACTACGACCAAGTCTACTTCGTTCAGCGCGACGGCGCTGGTCGGCCCTATGCTTATGGTCAAGCAAGAGGCGGCATGCCCGTCATCGGTGATGTTTACTCAAACCCAGGCAGCGGTCAATACATCACGTGCTTCCTGCCGGACATGAGTGACATTGAATGGCAAACCGTCATTGGAACCGGATCCACCACCATCGACCTCAGCCCAACCGCCTTTTTGGTCAGCGAATGCGAACAGGTCTACATCAGCGGGTGGGGCGGAGAAACCAATGGAACGGGAGGGACCGCGGACGTCGCGGGCAGCACCACTTTCGGCCTCCCCACCACCGACAACCCCTTCCAGGCCGGCACAGACGGCAGCGATTTCTACCTCGCTGTCCTGTCTCCCAACGCTGAAGACCTCGTCTACGCCACCTTTTTTGGCGGCCCTTTTGCCAATGAGCACGTGGATGGCGGCTCTTCCAGATTTGACCAAAATGGGACCGTATACCAAGCCGTTTGCGCGGGTTGTGGCGGCATGAATGACTTCCCTTCCACCGACAATGCCTGGAGTCCCGACAACCCAAGTCCCAACTGCAACATGGGGGTGTTCAAATTCGATCTGGGGAAACTCAACGCCGACATTGAAATCGATGGACCGGATCAATTCTGTCAGGGAGAGAGCGTACAATTCGAGAACAACACAGCCGGGCCGGCCGCCTTTACGTGGGACTTTGGCGACGCCACCTTCAGCAATGAGGTCGCTCCCCTCCACCTTTATGGCCTCAATGGCGTCTTCGAAGTGGAGGTCATTGCCGAGGACACCACAGGATGCCTCGAACCAGACACCGCCTTTGTAACGGTCACCATCGCGCCCAATGCCGACCCACAAGTCCCCCCGGTGGACGCACTTTGCATCGGTGAATCCGTGCAGCTTGAAGGGTCTGGAAACGGCACGCTGAGCTGGTTCCCAGCAGCGGGCCTCTCGGCGGTCAACATTGCCGATCCCATCGCCAATCCCGAAGCCACGACGACGTACACCCTAACCGATGTCACCCTCTGCGGCACCGAGTCCATTGAAATCACCGTGGTGGTGGTAGACATGGCAACTGAAATCAACGGAGACCTTCAAATCTGCCTTGGAGACGGGGCTCCCCTCGCCGTCACAAGCCCACAACCAGAAGCCGCCGAGTGGGATTACAACTGGCAGCCCATCAACTGGCTCTCAGACCCAGATTCCCCAGACCCAGTTGCTTCCCCGATAGAAACCACAACCTACACGGTTGCGATCACCACACCGGAAGGGTGCCAACGGTTCCACGAGGTCACCGTCTCTGTCGTTCCCGGCGCACCAGGAAACAACCTATACCCCGACGTCCCGCTCTGCATTGGCCAGTCTGTCCAACTGCAAGCCGCCGACGGCAGCACATGGTCTTGGTATCCAACCACAGGCCTGAACAACCCTGCAAGCCAAACTCCATATGCAACGCCACAAGAAACCACGACCTACACTGTCACCATCACCAACCTGTGCGGAGAGGGAACCGATGAAGTCACCGTCGAACTTATCGTCCCCGAAGCCTTCGTAGACCCCGGTGGCTCGGTATGCGCAGGCGAACCTTTCTCTGTATCAGCCACGGGCGGCGTTACCTACCAATGGGTTCCCGGCGCCCTTGTGACCAATCCGTCAGCCGCACAAACCACAGTGGTCACGGAAACTTCACAGACCTTCACCGCCTATGTCACCGATTCGGACGGTTGCGTGGCATCCGCCGAGGTCGACGTCCTCATCTGGCCTCGTCCAACCGTGGAGGCGGGTCCAGACCAGCGCCAAGAATGGCTCGAACCCACCTTCCTCTATGGGTCTGTGAATAGCAGTCCCATCGATTCACTCTGGTGGAGCCCCTCAGACCCCCTCTCCTGCGATGCCTGCCTCACCCCCGAGGTCTTGCTGCAAGAAGACGGCATCTTCACCCTCCACGTCATCGACACCAATGGCTGCCAGTCGGCCGATAGGGTTCAGGTCGAATTCATCTACCCGGTCTACGTGCCCACTGCCTTCACTCCAGATGGCGATGGCCTCAACGATGGGTGGCGTCCAGAAAGCCAGTGGCTCAACGGCACAGGGACCTATCTGCAGGGCCTTCCGAACGCAACTTTAGTGCCTGGCTATCGCCTTGAAGTTTGGGACCGGTGGGGACAATGCATCTGGGCAACAGAAGACCCTCGTGCGTATTGGACTGGCGGCATCGGGGGGCCTGGAACCGCCTCCGGCACCGGTGGAATCGGAGAGGGCAAACACCTTGCCATGCCAGGCGTCTACACTTGGGTCATGCACTACCCCACAAGCAAAGGCCGAGAACGCCAAACAGGGAAGGTCTCACTGGTCCGATAAAACAACCCAAACCTTTCCGAGTGCGGAAAATCAACGCAAAATGAGATCGGTCGTGGCAATGCGCTCGCCACCATCCACAAGGTGCACAGTATATACCCCTTCGACAAAGGGCGCTGCCGCCGTGAAGAAAATGCACGCCTCCATGCGCTCTCCGTTATACTCTATCGATCGGGCCGCAGAAGCAGGGGTGCCGCCAGCCATGGCCACTGGTGATCGGTCCCCCGGAGGCAATAAACGCCCTTCCGGGTCCAGCACCTCAAGGAATAGGGTGCGCTCCCCCTTTTCGGCAATGCGATTTTCCATCAGCGTAAAGCAGGTCTTGATCATCTCAGCGCGCTTTGCACGAGACGTCGCGCGCTGTGAGCCATTGGAAGCGACCCGTATGGCAGTGGGAGCAAGGTCCATCGCCTGGAGGGTGCGGCCGGCTTCAATAATGCCCTCCATGTTCTCCTGTCGACGCTGGAGATCCGAATTGCGCTCCTCAATGTCGCTTACCTGCTGTGCCATGGCATCTCGCTCGGTCTGCAGCGCAATGTTGGCTTGGTTCAAACTGTCTATGGTCACCACATAACCCTGCATGATTCGCCGCAATGTTTCCGCTTCTTTCTTGAGCTTGGATACGCTGTAATTCCGGTCGCGCACCTTTTTTATCAATCCCTCGATCTCACTTCGCTGAGCCGACATCTCAGCCATCATTAACCCGTTCTCCGTACGAAGGGTGTCGTAACTGAACCGAAGGCGCTGCAAGTCAAGCTCCAATGTCTCACGTTGAAGGTTACCCTCTACAATTTGACCCGACTGCTCCTCAATGGTGTCGCCCTGCTGGGAGACCTGATACCCAAGATATCCGGCCGTAAGGGCCAGTGCAACAATGATGATGAGGTAGACCGAACGTTGTTCCATACACCGAAAGAACGGCGAATTACATCCGTTTCGCACGCAAGCCCCGGACAATCCCCACATATCTTCGTGCGTTTCAACGGCCCGGCAGCAAGGGGTAGAACGCACTTTCGGTATGCAAAATCCGATGGCCATACCGATTGCGGAGTATGGCCACGACATCAAATCGTACCTCCAGACTTTGGTCCGGGTGGCGTGAGAGAAACACCCTCGCCGCCCGAATGAGGCGGCCCTGCTGAGTCCGAGAGACCATTCTGTGCCAATCCGCCTGAACAGGCTCGGTCCTGGTCTTGACCTCCACAATGACCAACCAAGGGCCATCGCGAACGATCAAATCCACCTCAAACTGTCCAATGCGCCAGTTGGTGGCCAGCACTTCCCACCCTTTCCGAATGACGTGTTCCAAAGCAACCCGCTCACCCCATCGTCCAAGTCCTTGACGTTGTGTTTCCATGCTGCCAACATCGCCTGTTCAGGCCACTCACCATGCTACTTTTGTCTGTCCATGTGTCGCTGTCGTCAAGCAATTCGCCACCGTTTTCAAGCCTGTGTTCCAGCCCTGCTGATTCTGGCGGGAACCCCAACGTTGGCCCAGCCCGGAAGCCCAACCATGGAGCGCGCCATAGGCTACGTCCAAGCACCAAAAGGCAATGCCAGGTGGTACGCGCACTGGGGATACCACCGCGCCGAATACGGCAAAACGGACCTGCGCCTCATAGGCCCGGGCATCGACCTTACCCTTCACGACGTCCGGGCCACCGACATGCCGACCCAATTCGACCCAGCAATCCACCTCAACCCCGCGGCCTTCACCCATCCCCAATTCAACGCCAGAATCGGCCACCGGGTTCACAGTGGAAACAACCTGCCCGGCGCGACTTGGCTCAGTTTGGGCTGGGACCATTTAAAGTTCAAAATCCCGAACACTGTTCATCGTGTCAGTGGCGTCATCGACAGCCTCACGTATCAAGCGTCCCCTTTCAACTGGTCATCTCAGGAGTTCAACTTCGAACATTCTGATGGCATGAACTTCATCCGGTTGGCCATCGAACGCGACATTGAATTTGGCCGCTCAAGCCGCACCAGGCAGACCTGGGACACCGCCAATCGAAAATGGCGGTTTGGCGTCCAAGGAGCTGCCTGCCTTGGAGTGGTTGTGTGTGCCACGGATGTTCGCTGGATGGGAACCAGAACAAAACACGTTTGGCATATCAGTGGCTGGGGTGGAAGCGCCATTGCAGGCGGATGGGTTCAGTTCGGCCCATTGCGCGCCCTTGTTCGCATTCAGGCCGGTTGGCTCGAAATCGGCAACAGTCGGTTTTTGGCTTCGAATGACCCAAGCGGGGAAAACCCTGTGGTCAGCGAACCTCAAGCTGCCCTCCTCGACGAAAGTCGCGCCCGTCATGCCATGGCATTTCTCGAAAAAGGGGTGACTGTCGCCTATCTTTTTGGCAGGAGCGGGCGCCGGCCAGGTGTTGATGAGCGGATAAGGACCGCTCCAAGCCGTTGAGCCGCTGCACACCCTCGCCGTATCTTCGTCCTTGACCCTACGATTCCATGTCTGATCGCTCCAGTTCTCAAAGGCCAAAGCGCACAGGACGCTCAGAAAACCCCAACCGCCATCGGTCAGGTTCTTCGGG
>CACAUH010000009.1 GCA_902535565.1 uncultured Bacteroidota bacterium
GAAGCGTCGTAGTTGTCCGCCTCTGAATCCATGCAGCCCAAAAGGATACAGGTTCCGTCTTCGTCTGTGGCAGAGCCCGCATAGTTGAGGGCATTTGGATTGGTGCAACCCGCAACTTCGTTTTCGTCGCAGATGCCATCTCCATCGGCGTCATTGATGCAGGTCTCTCCATCGCAATCGTAAACACCTGTGAATTCACAGCTGCCGTCATCGTATGCAACTGCATCATCATAGTTACATGCCGACACGTCCGTACAGCCGCATCCAGGGTTGCCAATGGGGAAGGTCATCAGGAGATCATTCTCGCCATCGCCCTCAGGGAAGATCTGGATGCTGATCTGACCACTGAGCGTTCCGCTGGTGGTAAACTGCCCCAAGAGGACCCGAAGGTCGTCTCCAGCTTGAGCGTTGGTGGCTCCATTCAAGGTGAACCACGCTCCACCGAAGGCGCCTCCAATCGCGAGGTCTCCCCCACTCTCAAATGGCTCCACCCAGTTCGAACCTTCACTCTGCACAGCAGTGACTTCAATCTCGCCTGCAAGCGCATCAGGTGCTTCCGTGAGGCCGATGGTCACATAGCTGTCGAATTCCAAGTCGGGTTGCAAGTCGAACAAGAATGGATTGGTTGTCTGACCAAGGGCGCTGCCAAATGGATCCTGATAGAACGTTGTGCTTGTGCTGATGTTGGTCTCAAAGCCGTCCTCTCCCACAACACTGGACAGCACGTCTGTGGAATTCACCATCGTCGCATAAAGACGGTAAGTTGTCATTCCTGGGATGCCATCCTCGGCCACGGTTTCCATCTCGATGCTGTATCCATCGATGGTCGGTGCGTTCAGACAACTGCAGAAATCGCATGAGCCGTCGTCGACATTGGCAGCTTCGAAGTAGTTGCAGGCATCTGGGTCCATACACCCTCCGATTTCAGCCACGATACATGAACCGTCGTCCTCATCAGCGAGGGGGTTGTAGTTCAGTGCATTCGGATTGGTACAACCGGCGTAGAGGCAAGAGCCATCGCCAGCCATGGCATCAGGGTCATAATTCAATGCAGCAGGATCGTCACAACCCAACACGAAGGAGACCGTGATCTCTTGGTTCACAGATGTTGTGTTGCCGCAATCGTCTGAGATGGTGAAGGTCCGGGTGGCACTGTAGCCTCCAAGCCCCTGTGCGGTGCAAACGTCTAAGAATGTGATCTCAACAAGGCCGCACGCATCCTCAGCCTCTGGAAGGTCCACAGGGAGCGTTTGTCCAGCCACAACAACATAATTGGTGTCAGCGGGAACTGAAGTCACCACGGGTGCTGTGTTGTCGGTAAACACAATGCTCTGAACGTACGTGGCACTGTTGCCACATCCATCCTCGGCGGTAAATGTCCTCAGGATGGTGAAGTTTCCAAGGCATTCTCCTGGCACCGTCTCATCGCTCTGGGTGATGGTCACAGAACCGCAGTCATCGCTGGCTTCGGCGTCTGTAACAGGAAGATCCTCACTGCACCCTAGAGCCATGTCTTCAGGCACACTGGTGAACACTGGAGCTGACGTATCCAAGAAAGAAATCGTTTGGACATGGGTGGCGGAGTTACCGCAACCGTCAATGGCAGTGAAGGTCCGCTCAATGGTGCGACTGCCTTCACAAGGAATGCTTTCAGTGTCAACATAAGTCACCGAGACACCAGAGCAAGCATCAATGGCTGTGGCCATTTCCAAGGTGTAGGTTTCACTGCAGTCCAGTGTTTGGTCCGCGGGTGTGAAGTCGAAGACAGGAGCCGTCATGTCCTCAAGTGTAATGACCTGTTGGGCACTTGTATGATTGCCGCAAGCATCCGTGACGGTCCACGTCCGCGTGATAATGTTCTCACTGATACAATTGGATGCATCAATTGCCGTCGCTGCACCTTGGCCACCATCAATGATGGCGAGGGTGCTTCCCGGCACTTCCGTCCAAGTCAGCACGATTTCATTGCTGCTCACCGAAGCGTTGAATTCTGCGGAAGCTGCATCGGCGAAGAGGCTGTTGGAGACGAGATTGACTCCCGCGATTTCAGCGTTTGAGATGTTGCTGATGCGAACTTCAATAAAGTCGTAATTCTCGGATCCAATCACATCCAACACAGTGAGACCGATGTCGGAACCATCGATGTCCACACTCAGTGCACCGCGCAAATTGAATGGGTTGGAAATCTCATTGTCCAAACCGAGCTCTACTCCCTCTCCAATGGTCACTCCTGTGGCCTCTAGCACACGCGGTGTCGAAGGCAGGTTGTTGAGGCGCATCTCGACACGGATGTCTGCTGTGCCCCCATTCAGGGACAGATAACCGCTGGACACCTCATCGGAATAGGTCACCGTAGGATCTGTATCACAACCATCAGAGGCATCGGTCACTTCTCCTGCGCCGTCTGGTGTCGTGTCCGCCGAACAATCCAAGGTTACATCCGCCGGAACCGTAAAGGTCGGAGACGTTGTGTCCTCAAAAGTGAGCGTCCAATCGTGAACGGAGGTATTGCCGCAGGCATCGGACACTGAGAAGGTCCGAACCACTTGGTAATGGCAATCATCCAATGTGGTTTCCGCATCGGTATAGCTGACGCTCAGTGAGCCTGAACAATCGTCCATCGCAGTCACATCGACAGCGGGGATGGGCTGCCCGCACTCAAGGGTCGAGTCTGAGGGAATTCCAGAGAAAACAGGGGCAGTTTCATCGATTACACTCACAGTCTGGCTGGCTTGGCTGGAGTTGCCACACACGTCGATGGCAGTGAACGTCCGAATCATGGTATACTGGTTGGGACAAGTGCCGTCGAGAATCGTGATTTCCTCCGACAGGCTCACCTCGCCGCAGCCATCATTCACCGTCGGCATCGGGAAACCATAGTCATCGGCACAATTGATGGTCACATCCGCAGGAACCCCCTCCATCGTGGGCGACGTGGAGTCGACAATGGTGTAGGTTGTTGCCGCTGTGCTGGTGTTGCCACATGCGTCTTCTGCTGTCCATGTCCGAACGAGCGTTCCGGTTCCGCCACACCCCGTCTCCGTCATCTCATCCACGTGAGAAATGGTGACGCCGTTGCAATTGTCGAGGGCCAGTGCCTGGCTGTCTGGGAGCGGATCGCCACAATCGAGCGTGGCATCTGCAGGAACATTCGTGAAGATTGGAGCCTGATCATCCACCACGTGAATGACATGACTCACTGTATCCGCATATCCGAAATCGTCTGTCGCGACATAAGAGCGAACGATGTCATAGGTCTCACCACATGATCCATCCACAATCTCATCGAAATAGGAGAATTCCAACTCGGTGTCACAGTTGTCCGTTGCCGCTGGATACTCGACTTCTATTTCACCCTGTGAACAGCTCACCGTCATGTCCTCTGGTGTCTCCGTGAACACAGGAGCCTCAGAATCAAAGAGACAGGCTTCGCCACACCCGTAGCCGAACTGTGGGTAATAGCAGCTTTCGTCATCGATGATGGCACTTGGCGAATAGTTACAAGCTGTTTCATCCATGCAACCACACTGGCTTCCGCCAAACGTAATGGTCACACGCTCTTGATTGAGATTGTCACCCTGCGGGAAGACCTGGACATAAAATTGTCCGCTCAAATCACCATTCGTGGTCAGCTGGGCCAAAAGCACCTTTTGGTCCTCTCCCGCGATTCCATTGGTAACTTCTGGATTGACGAACCAACCCGACCCAATAATGTCATCAATCGCGAAGCCATTGCCCATTTCGAAGATGGTGCTCCAAGGCTCGATTTCTGGTAGGCCTTGAATGTTGCCCTCTCCCTCAGCTGTATTAGGAACGGATTCCGTTCCAATTGTAAACCAGCTGTCATATTCTAGCTCTGGGTAGAAATCGAAGAGAACGGGGAAAATCGCATTCGGGAATGGCCCGCCACTTGGGTGCTGGTAGAAATCACCCGTTGTCTCTATATAAAGCGGGTTTTCACCCTGACCAGTTACCGCACTGATCTGGTCAGTGGCATATGGCGTCGTGATGTACACGCGGTAGGTCGTGTAGCCGGGAATGCCATTGGTGGCGTACTCTTCGATCTCCACGCCATACTCTGGCAAGTCCGATGTATATCCAACACAGCTGCAAAAATCACAGGAACCATCGTCCGTGTCGGCAAGCGGCTCGAAGTTACACGCGAGGTCGTCCGTACAGCCGTCGAAATTGGGGTCAAAGGCATCGCAAATTCCGTCCCCATCAGCGTCTTGAAGGCAGTTCCCCTCACAGTCGAATTCGGGCTCTGCAAATGTGCAGGAGCCATCGTCTGTTGTAGCATCATTATCGAAGTTGCACGCTGTTTCATTGGTGCATCCCAAGCAACTGGTGAACTCACAGGAGCCATCATTCAGTGTTGCTTCAGCATCATAGTTACAGGCTGTCGGAACAGTACAGCCAGAGCAACTCAAGCTCTCACAGCTTCCGTCATCAAAGGTGGCAGTAATGTCAAAGTTGCATGCGTTTATATCGGTACAGCCCAAGACCTCCTCCTCATCACAAACCCCATTCATGTTGCTATCATTGAGGCAGTTGGACTCACAATCCACCAAGGTGTTGGTGGGCAAGATGCAGCTTCCATCGTCGACCGTGGCCACTTCATCGTAGTTGCACGCCACAGGATTAGTACATCCTGTGCAGCTCGTGTAATCACAGGTACCATCATTGAAAAATGCCGTGTCGTCATAGTTGCAGGCCACGGAATCCGTGCAGCCCCCGCAACTCGCAAATTCACAAGAGCCGTCGTCAAGCGAGGCCAAGGGATCGAGGTTACACGCCAGAGGGCTGGTACATCCGGTTAATTCAAGCTCATCGCAAATTCCATTTTCGTTGGTGTCATTTATGCAACTTCCGTCGCAGTTCACGTAGTCAACACCAAAGAAGGCCTCGGCGTAGAAACACGTGATAGAAATCGTCGCATCTTCCATATAGGTGCATGCTTCTGGATCGGTACAGCCTGCGCAGCTGATGTACTCACAGGGCTCATCAGGGTCACCGTAGTTGCAGGCAAACGGCAGTTCGCAGCCGGTCATCGATGTGCTCGGCGAGACGCCTCCATACGCACAGCCGTATGTGAGGAAATCCGCAACACCCTCTTCATAGTTGTCCGCTGTTGGATCCCCACAGCAAGACGTGAAGTCGCAAGCACTGTCGTCTTGCACAGTCGCAATCGGATCGTAGTTACAGGAGAAGGTCACCATACAACCAGCGCATGTGACGAACTCACAAGAACCGTCATCCACATTGGCACCGATATAGAAATTGCAGGCCAATGGGTTGGTGCATCCACTGTATTGGCAGGAGCCATCATTGAAGTCAACCGTGTCGTCGAAGTTGAGAGCCAGAGCATCAGTACACCCACCGTAAAGACAAGAACCATCGTCTATGGTCGCGTCAGCAGAATAATTGGTCGCGCCAGAATCCGTGCAGCCCCGGCAATTGAAGAACTCACAGGAGCCATCGTTGAGGCTTGCTTCAGCATCGTAGTTGCACGCATTCGGGTTGGTACATCCCGCGCAGGACGTCAGGTCACAGGAACCGTCGTCGTCGTTGGCTCCAATATCGAAGTTGCAAGCAATTGGATTCGTGCAACCCAGGTACAGGCAAGATCCATCATTGAAATCTGCATCCGCATCATAATTTTCAGCCAACTCATTGGTGCATCCTCCGTTGATACAAGTCCCATCGTCTAAGAGCGCGTCCGCATCGAAGTTCACAGCGGTCGAGTCCGTACAACCATAGCAGTCAAATATGCAAGACCCGTCATTCTCAGTGGCGGTTGCGTCAAAGTTGCACGCAGTGGGCAGGTTGCATCCGCTGAACTCATTGAGGTCACAGATTCCGTCGAAATCGTTGTCGCTGATGCAAGAACCGTCACAGAAGTAGCCATAGGCAGCGTACGTGCAGGAGCCGTTGTCATCGGTTGCGGACTCATTGTAGTTGCAGGCTGAATCGTCCATACAACCTGGAACTTCATCTTCATCGCAAACCCCATCTTGATCGATGTCGCTTAGGCAAGCACCATCACAGTCGAGGTTGTCAGCGCCGTAAATGTCTTCAGGGAAGATGCAGTTTTCGTTGTCTGTATAAGCCGTCGTCGGATCGTAATTACACGCTGTTTCCAATTGACATCCGCACTGTGGCTCACCCCACCGGATGGTCTGGAACTGCATGTTGTCACCGTCTCCATTTGGGAAGACTTGAACATAGAGCTGGCCGCTGAACACACCGTCGGTGGTGAATTGTCCGACCAATACGCGCAGGTCCTCTCCGGCCATGCCATTGGAAGACCCGTTCAAGGAGAACCAACCCCCTCCATAGTTTCCTCCAAGCTCAATGTTTCCACCGGCTTCAAAATCGCTGATCCAAGGCTCTCCCTCCACAGTCGACACTTCTCCTTCTCCCGCTTCAGCGTCTGCAGCACTTGTAAGGCCAATGGTGACCCAGCTGTCATACAGCACTGAGGGGATTGCATCGTACACCATGGCGTTGATTGAATGCGCATTGGCCGCACCAAATGGATCTTGATAGAAGGCCGTGCTGGTTCGGATAAAGCTCGGGTTGGACGCATCACCGGTCACGGCACTCAGGAAGTCACTTGAATTGGCCAATGTGACATAAACCTGATAGGTCGTTAGGCCCGCCAGTCCGCCTTCCAGCGTATCGACATCAACCTGGTAAGGACCAGCATTTGGATAAATGCCATCGCAAGAACAGTAATCGCATGAGCCATCGTCAGCAGTCGCCACGTCATCATAGTTGCAGGCCAGAGCATCAGTACATCCAAGACTCTGCAGAATGGTGATGGTATGATTGGCTGTGGCCGAATTTCCACAAGCGTCCACCGCGGTGAACGTGCGGGTCACCACCGTGAAATCGTTCTCTGAATCGTCCGTTTGATCTTCACTCAGCATGTTCGCCATGCTGCAGTTGTCAGTCGCCTCAGCAATGGTTACGGGAATCCCGTCATAAATGCCAACCGTGACATCCTCCGGAATGCTGCTGAACACTGGAGCCACCGTGTCGATGATCTGAATGGTCTGAACGTGTTGAGCCACATTACCACAAGGATCCGATGCGGAGAACGTCCGAATGATGGTGGATTGTCCATCGCACTCCCCATTCACTGTCTCTTCAGACATGCTGGTTGTCACGCTTCCACAATCGTCAACGGCTTCGATTTCCGAAACAGGCACTACTGCGTCACAAGCAATGGATGTGTCTGCAGGAAATGATGTAATGGTAGGGGCTTCCACGTCTATCACCGTGATGATTTGAATGCCAACAGACTCATTTCCGCAAGCATCAACCGCACGCCAGGTACGTGCACGGTTCTCTCCTACACAAGGGTCCAAATTGAACAAGAAGGCGTCGTTATAGGTAACGGTATACTCATCGCAGTCATCGGCAATGAGCACGTCTCCAGTGTTGGATGGACTCAAGTCATCACCACAACCAATGGTCACATCGGCAGGCGTTTCGAACACGGGTGCCTCATCGTCAATAACGGTCAATGTCCAGACGGCAGTACTGGCATTGCCGGCTGCATCTGTTGCCGTGTAGGTGCGCGTGATGATGGTCGTACAAGCATCTCCAGAGATTGTCTCCTCAAGGGAAACCGACGAATCAGAACAGTCGTCCTCAGCTGTAACATCCGAAACCGGAAGTGCCTCGTCACAGCCCAGTGTCAGGTCCGCTGGAAAATCGATGAACGCGGGAGCAATGGTGTCCAAATGCGGGCCAAAAGTGAGCGTGACAAGATCTCCAAGGCCTCCGGGCGTACCGTGTGGAAAGACTTGGACAAAAAACTGACCACTTGGTGAGCTGTCAGTGGTGAGCTGGGCAAGCAAGACCCGGTGGTCATCACCGGCGAGGCCATTTGTGTTGTTACTGGTTGAATACCAAGCACCGCCAAAAAAGCCGTCGATAGCAAAGCCTTGGCCTTCTTCGAATCCAACCGTCCAACCTTCGGTATCGGCTTCAGCCAAACTGATGTTGGCTTCTCCCGCTTCCAAGTTCGGTGCCTGATCAATTCCAATGGTCAGCCAGCTGTCGTATTCAAGGGATGGAAAGGCACTGAACAGCGCTGGGTTAATGGAATTCGGGAACAGTCCACCATTCTCATCTTGATAGAACGAGCCTGAAGTACTGATGGAAGTTGGATTTTCTGAATCTCCACTTACCGAAGAGACAATGTCATCCGCATTGGGGGTGGTGACGTAATACCGGTACGTCGTCATGCCCGGGATGCCGTCAATGGCTACAATTTCCTGAACCAATGAGTATCCAGCTATCGAGGAGGTAACGTCGGCACAGCAGAAATAGCAAGAGCCATCGTCATCGGTCACTGCTGGGTTGTAGTTACATCCCTCTGCATTGCTACATCCGCTGACTTCTTGTCCGTCGCAAATACCATCTTCATCACTGTCGCTCAGGCAGTTGCCATCACAATCGACATGTTCGTTTGCGGGATAGGTGCAGCTCGGACCATCTGAATCGGTGGCTGCCGAATTGTAGTTACATGCAGCGGTATCCATGCAACCGACCACCTCGTCTGAATCGCAAACTCCGTCGCCATCTTGATCACCAGTGCAGTCACCACCACAAACGCCAAGCGCGTCAAGTTGATTCCCAGCACAATCACATTCGCCTTCAGCGATTCCTGCTCCGCCGCAAACGCCGCATTCGTCAATGACGCTTCCGTTGCAATCACAAGCGCCCTCAGCAATTCCTGTACCACCGCATATGCCGCACTCGTCCTGAACAGCAGAACCGCCGCAGACGCCGGCGCAATCGACAGCGACCAAGCAGTTGCCATCACAATCAACAGCGTCAGAATCGGGGTAGGAACAAGAGCCGTCGTCTGTCGTTGCCAAAGCATCAAAGTTGCACGCTGAACCGTCGGTGCATCCAGCACCGCAGATCAATTCTGTTCCATTCAATTCGATTGCACTCAGGCCGATGTCTCCGCTGGAGAATTGAAACTTCACCGAGCGAGCAAAACCAACACCTGGCACCGTAATCGAATTTTCACCCAGCGACAAAGCTTGAGCATTGCCATTGAACCAATTGCCGTTGGCCACCGTTTTGACCACCCTGTAGTTGGCGCCTCCCTCAGGAAGCGAAGCCACATTCAGAACCAAAGTTTGAGCAGCATTGCTATTCGCATCGTCTGGTGTCGTGGCCGTCAAAGCATGAGGCCAGTTTGCATTGGGTCCAACTGTAAACAGGTTGCACTCAGACATTAAAGTGCCCGGGTCGACAGTGTAACAGGAGCCCTGTTCTTCACCGTTAAGCGACAAGAAATCGAATTCCAAGTCTCCATCAGAAAATTGGAACTTCACTGCACGGGCAAATCCAACCGCCGGGACAGTCACTGAATTTTCACCCAATACAAGGTTTTGCGGATTTCCGAAGAATGAACCCCCATTCGCGGTCGTCTTGAACACTCTGTATTGAGCTCCTGCCGGCAATGAAGTCACATTGATCACCATGGACTGAGCACCTGAACTCGATGGATCATCGGCCGTTGCAGCAGTCAATACAAACGGCCAAGCTGCTGCAGAACCACTGGCAAAATCGCTACACGCACTGATGGCAACTCCAGCCCCAGCGCATGCACTGCCGTCACCGCCGCAAACCCCGCAAGCATCGACGACGCTGCCGTCGCAGTCGCAGTCGCCTGCAGGGATGTCAGTACATCCGCATGCCAATACTGCACCAGGGCCATTGCAAACGCCACAGGCATCCACAGTCCCAACACAATCGTCTACATCATCACAAATTCCGTCGGCGTCATCATCTGCTGAACAGCTTCCCCCGCAGACGTTTAATGCGTCCAACTGGTTGCCATCGCAGTCGCAGTTTCCTTCTGGAATGCCGCTGCCTCCGCAAACACCACATTCATCTTCTTGGCTTCCGTTGCAATCGCAATCCCCCTCTGGAATGCCGCTGCCTCCGCAAACACCACATGCATCCAATTGCTGACAAGAGCCATCATCTTCTGTGGCCTCGGCGTCATAGTTACATGCCATGGCGTCGGTGCAACCGGATACGCTTGAAGATGTTGTCTCAAACCCAAACCTGTTTTCAATCAATTGGGACTGGTCACCGTTCGGGAAAATCTGCATGTAGAATTGCCCACTTAAGTCACCATCGGTGGTGACTTGTGCGATGAGCACCCTTTTGTCATCACCTGAGATTCCGTTGACGCTGCTTGGCAAAATGTACCAACCGCCCCCAATGGGAGAGCTGATGTCCACGTTGCCTCCGGCGGAAAACCCGATCTCCCAAGAAGCGATATTGGGGTCAACAAGGAGTGCGACATCCGATTCACCTTCCAATAGATTTGGTTGCTGATCGATGCCAATGGTCACCCAACTGTCGTATTGGACAGAAGCCAATTCTGGCATATCAAAGAGAAGAGGATTGATGGCTGCAGCCGTCGAGCCACCCCAACTGTCCTGATAAAAGGACGTTGTCGTATTCAGGAACAAAGGATCGTCTGCATCGCCAATCACAGCAGACAGAAAGTCGTCTGTTGATGGGGTGCTCAGATACACTCGGTAGGTGTTCATACCACCGACCACATCTGTGGCGACGGTGTCTACTGAGAGCGAGAATCCCGATACGTCTCCGGTATACTGGAAATACGAATTCTGGGCGGTCGCGGTGCCAATGAAGGTCACCAGCAAACAAGCGAGGGAGTACAGTTGAAAGCGCATGTTCATGCAGTTAAGCACATCTAAGATAGCTCATTTATCTAACACTTATGTCATTTCGTAGTGTTTTTTTGATTATTCATCGTCTTTTTACCCGGTTACATTCCGAGACGCAACCTCCCCTTTCCCCGGTCTACCTTTGTCCTACCCATGTTTGAGAACCTCAGCGACCGCTTCGAAAAGGCCTTTCAGCGAATCAAAGGCGAGGCCACCATCAGCGAAGCCAACATTGCCGAAACCACGAAGGAAATCCGCCGCGCGCTGGTCGATGCGGATGTGAACTACAGCATAGCGAAGCAATTCGCGAACCGGGTCAAGGAAAAGGCCTTGGGTCAAGAAGTCCTGACTTCCTTGAAACCAGGCCAGCTTCTCGTGAAAATCACGAAAGAAGAGCTGGCCGAATTCATGGGAGGACAACACGCGGGGCTCAACATCAAAGGCAAGCCCGCCGTCATTCTCATGAGTGGCCTTCAGGGCTCGGGAAAGACAACCCACTCAGCCAAGCTTGCACTTCACCTGAAAAGCAAGCATGGCAAGCGCCCATTGCTCGTGGCCTGCGACGTATACAGGCCTGCTGCCATTGACCAGTTGGAGGTGATGGGAAAGCGAGTGGGAGCAGATGTCTTCACGGAAAGAAACACCAAGGATCCCGTGGCCATCGCAGAAGCCGCATTGCGTCATGCCCGCAGCCATGGCAACGACACTGTGATCATTGACACGGCTGGCCGGCTCGCCGTCGATGAAGCCATGATGGACGAAATCGCCCGGATCAAGGATGCCGTCCAGCCGAGCGAAACGCTCTTTATCGTGGACGCCATGACCGGCCAGGATGCAGTCCGCACCGCTCAGGCCTTCCATGACCGCATTGCTTTTGACGGTGTAATTCTCACCAAATTGGACGGTGACACCCGAGGCGGAGCTGCCCTTTCGATACGCGAACAAACAGGCAAGCCCATCAAGTTTATCGGCACGGGAGAGAAGCCCGATGCACTAGAAGCCTTCCACCCCGATCGAATGGCCCAACGCATACTCGGCATGGGTGACGTGGTCACCTTGGTCGAGAAGGCACAGGAACAATTCGATGAAGCCAAGGCAAGGAAGCTGGAAAAGAAAATCCGCAAGAATCGCTTCGATTTTGAAGACTTTCTCGAGCAGGTTCAGCAAATCAAAAAGATGGGCAACGTCAAGGACCTGCTCGCCATGGTGCCTGGAATGGGCAAGGCGTTGCGTGGGGTGGACATTGATGATGATGCGTTTAAGCATATCGAAGCCATCATCCATTCGATGACACCCGATGAACGCCAGCACCCAGACAAACTCAATGGGAGTCGAAAGACGCGGATTGCGAAAGGGAGCGGAACGTCAGTCCAAGAGGTGAATCAACTCCTGAAGCAGTTCACCGAGATGAAGAAAATGATGAAAATGATGAATGGAGGAGGTGGAAAACGCCGCGGTCTTGGGGGCATGCTGGGCGGAAACAGAATGCCCGGCGGAATGGGAATGCCCCGATGAGCAATACGATGACACAAGCACCCAAGATTCTGGATGGCAAAGGGTTGTCCGAGCGCATCAAGGGAGAGATCGCCAATGAGGTGAAAGCCTGGACAGACCGAGGACACCGCGCGCCCCACTTGGCAGCGGTCCTGGTTGGCGAAGACGGAGCCAGTCGCACATATGTCGATCACAAGGTGCGCAGTTGCGCCCGTGTGGGATTTGAAAGCACGCTCATCCAACGACCTGCTGACATCACCCAAAAAGAGCTGATTGACATTGTACACAGTCTAAATCGTGACCCATCCATTGATGGTTTTATCGTTCAACTTCCCCTGCCCGACCACCTGAATGCCGACGCGATTATTAAAGCCGTTGATCCAGCCAAGGACGTCGATGGATTCCACCCTGTTCACATGGGCAATCTCGCCCTTGGCATGCCTGGCTTTGTTCCAGCAACGCCGGCAGGCATCATGACGTTGATTGAGCGCTCTGGAATAGAAACTGAGGGCAAACACGCCGTGGTCATTGGACGATCCAGCATTGTGGGTACCCCGATGTCTCTCCTTTTGAGCCGCTCTGGGACGCCCGGAAATTGCACGGTCACCTTGTGTCACAGCCGAACAAAGGACCTCGAGACACATTGCCGTGAGGCAGACATCCTCATCGCCGCTGTGGGGCGCCCAGGTATGATTGGTGCTGACATGGTAAAAGAGGGGGCTGTGGTCATCGATGTCGGCATCACAAGGGTCGAGGATCTAAGCGCCCAACGCGGTTACCGCCTCAAAGGAGATGTTGATTACGAAAGCGTGGCACCAAAATGCAGTTGGATTACCCCCGTGCCCGGGGGAGTCGGGCCGATGACCATTGTAAGCCTGCTTCGCAATACGCTCACCGCCGCGCAAGCCAAACTTCAACCCTGAATCATGCAGGGGGGAACCCTCCAAGATCAACAGTGGATGGCGCGGGCCCT
This sequence comes from uncultured Bacteroidota bacterium, assembly GCA_902535565.1. The sequence goes on from CACAUH010000009.1 coordinate 13,204, forward strand.
CTCTCTTGCAAGGCGCGGCGAGATTGGCACGGCCCCAAATCCCCGTGTGGGCTGCATCTTGGTTCGAGAGGGCATAGAAATCGCACACGGATGGCATGCCAGGATCGGCGAAGCGCACGCGGAAGCCGCTGCGCTGAAGGCGATTCCACCCAACTCAAGTCCAGTTGGGGCCACAGCATACGTGACATTGGAGCCCTGCAGTCACCATGGAAAAACCCCTCCTTGTTCTGATGCCCTCATCTCCGCGGGAATTTCCCGATGCGTTGTGGGCATGACCGACCCCAACCCCATCATTTCGGGCAGGGGCATCGACAGAATGCGCAAGGCCGGCATTGAGGTGACACTCATGGACGCTTTCCCAGAAGGCCGATGGCTCAACCGCCGATTCTTGAGTTCAATGGAACGGAATCGCCCATGGATTGTCCTGAAATGTGCCGTCAGCGCAGATGGATTCATGGACCCTCCACGACGCCATGGAGAAAAAGGAAGTTTGTCCATCACCTCGCCAGCCCTTCGTCGTCTGACCCATCGCTGGCGCGCAGAAGAGGGGGCCATCTTGGTGGGCTCGGGCACGGTGATCACAGACGATCCTGAGTTGAACGTCAGAGAGGCCAAAGGTCCGGACCCCCTCAGGATTGTCATAGACCTGCGCGGCAGAACGACACCTATGGCCAAGGCTTATGGACCTTCCTCTCCCACACTCGTCTTAGGTGGACCTGCTGATCTCCCTCCGCATGTCTCCCGCCTTTCCCCTGGACAGGGGAATGGTTTCTCTGATTTGATGGATGCGCTTCAGCAGCGCGATGTTCGGTCCGTTCTCGTGGAAGGAGGAGCAGACACCCTTCACGGCTTTTTGGAGGCAGAGCTTTGGGACGAATTGCGAATCTGCCGGTCCAAACAGTCCTTGGGCGGAGGTTTGTCTGCGCCCGAATGGCCAAATGAAGACACCGCACTGCTTCGTGGCCATCACCCTTTTGGCTCCGACACTGTAGAATATCGGGTTCACAAACAAAGTGCTGAGTGGGTTGGCATGGCCTGCCCGCCGACCCTGTCCATCCCCTTGCCATGATTGCACTTGTACTCAGCATCGCCGTTTCGACTCTACTTTTCAGTTGTTTTCGGCTGTTTTCGACGTACAAGGTTCGGCTGGAGGAAGCCGTCGTAATCAATTACATCGTAGCGTGTGGCCTGTCTCTTGCACTGGCCGGCCCGGGCCATGCGTTGGACAGGGTGACTGAGCCCAGCACCTTGGCGGGGGCACTCATGGGATTGGCCTTTCTCTACATGTTCAACAAAATCGGTGAGTGCACGCAGCAGCTGGGACTTGGCGTTGTGGCCATCGCCACCAAGATGTCCATGGTGCTGCCGATGACCGTCTTCATGTTGTTGGATCCAAAGGACCCCTTCACATGGCAAAAGGCGACTGCGGTTCTTCTGGCTTTTCCAGCCGTGACTCTGGCCAGCAACCCTGGGAGAAATGCAAGCGGCGCTTCGGGTGCCGAATCGGCCGCCCGTCCTGCGTCGTCCTGGCGGCTTCCCGCCATTGTCTTCTTTGGATCGGGCCTAATCGACTTGGGCTTCGGTTGGTTTTCGTCCGATGCGCACATGTCGAGCGATGCAGACCGACTGACCTTCGCCTCTGTTCCATTTGCCGTGGCCGCGCTCATTGGAATGTTGCGCTGGACGTTTGTTCCCAGCGCCAAACCCAGCCTCAACCGGGCCACCGTTCTGGGCGGGATCACATTGGGTGTCATCAATGTCGGCTCCCTCTTCTTTCTGCTCTCAGCATACCAAAGCATGCCCCTGCCCCGGTCGGCCATCGTGCCCTCCAACAACCTCGGCATCGTCCTGGCAACCGCCGCTGCGGGCATTGTGTTTTTCAGTGAACGCCCCAATGGACGCAACGTGATCGGTTGGATTCTCGCGACCACTGCGCTTGTTCTCCTTCTCCTGCCGAGTTAAATAGTATACCGTTGATTTCCCCTGTGAATTGCCGCCTCCTTTTTCTCGCTGTCACGCTCTGCCTGGTTGCCTGTGTGATTCCGTCTGACGCTGAACCTCTGCCCGCTCAAGTGCTGCCCTCCAATGCGCCTAGTGACACCACCACAAACGTTCTCACCAGCGCTCCCGATACAGTTCGTTATCTGGCCTTAGGTGACAGCTACACCATTGGTGAAAGCGTGCCTGATGAAGGAGATTGGCCCAACCAGCTTCTGGATTCACTCTCCATCCGAATGGCGGAAACCCATTTTGAGTCAGCGGACATTCTGGCCACCACAGGCTGGACGACGTCCAACCTGAGCCACGCCATGGACCAGCAACAAATCGACACCGCCACCTATGATTTGGTCTCGCTGCTCATCGGGGTCAACAACCAGTACCAGAACCTGTCCCTTGAAGCCTATGAAATCGAATTCGCAGCGCTTTTGGATCGGTCAGTGGGCTTGGCGGGCGGGAATGCAGACCGGGTGTTTGTTGTCAGCATACCCGATTACGGCTACACACCATTTGGTCAACCCAACCAAATGGCCATTTCACAGGACCTCATGCTCTTCAATTCGGCCTGCTCAGTGCTGACGGCCAACGCCGGCATTTCCCACTACAGCATCACGGGCATCAGCCAACAATGGCCATCGGCGGACAACTGGGTCGCGCAGGATGGACTCCACCCAAGTCAAAACCAGTATGCTGCATGGGTGGCTTCATTCGCCGGAGCGGTCGAAATGCAACTCCGAGATTGAGGGTTAAGGCAGTTCGATGACCGCTCCCGTGGCGCCGGGCAAAATGTGAATGTCCCGCTGTGCTCCAGGACCCAGCAAGTGAACATCTCCAGCCCCAGCAAGCTCCAAAAAGAGATAGCCCTCCGGACGAAGTTTCATCTCGCCCACACCGCCGTGGTGGGCCAGCACCTGTTGCGCATTGAGCGCTGTGGCATCCACATCTCCAAATCCGGCCCGAAACGTTGAGAACCGCACAGCCTCCCCTTCCACCGTGGCATGTCCGATGCCGTTGGGCAGCCGCAAGCGGAGGCTGTCTCCTTGGAATTGGAGGTGCAGGTTTCCAGACATCTCATCGCCCTCGACATTCAGGCTACTGCCAACCCATGGTCCCTCCATGATAAAGTCGGCTTGAGATTCGAGAAGCACCCACGACGGGGCCATGCCCGTTAAATCCACCCGGGGAATGGCGTCCATGCGTCTGGCCCATGCGCAGCGGTTGAGATCTTCAATGTAGAGGATGTCTCCATCCTCGACGATGGAAAGCCCAGCCAATGTGCCTTCCCAAGCGTGGCGAGCGACCCGAGGCAAGGAGTCTCCCGGCCACCAGTGCACCTCGATGCGATCCCGCACCACAAGCTGGTCTGGAGACAACCCCAAGGCCATCTCATCAGATGCACTGGCACCGAGTGGAGTCGCACACCCCGCCCTGTCTGGAGCGCAACCTCCCCATCCGATCAAGGCCGCGACAGCCACAGTCCAGACTGCGCTACAACAAGGGGCAGTCCACCTATTCATTGACCCAAAGCAACCTTGGCGGCATCCCAATGCCGGTCCATTTCCTCAAGCGGCATGTTCCCAAGATCAAGTCCTTCATCTGCAATTCTCCTCTCCATTTCTTGAAATCGCGCTTTGAATCTGCGGTTGGTCCGCTCTAGCGCCTCATCCGGATTCACATCGAGAAACCTCGCGTAGTTGATCAGGGAGAAGAGGACGTCTCCAAATTCGTCAGCGATACGGTCGCTTTTTTTATTGACCTCCACCTGAAGCTCCGCGAGTTCTTCCTGCACCTTGGCCCACACCTGACCGGCATGGTCCCAATCAAAGCCAACGCCGCGTACCTTCTCCTGAATCCGTTGGGCCTTGACCAATGAAGGAAGGCCCGATGGGACCCCCTGCAATACACTCTGCCTTTCCTCCCCTTTTTCCTTCAGCTTAATCTTCTCCCAATTGGCTTTGACCTGATCCTCCGTGGCCGCCTCCACATCACCATATATATGCGGATGGCGGTTCACAAGCTTGTCGCAAATGCCGTGAAGGACATCACCGGCATCAAACACCCCTGCCTCGGAACCCAAGCGGCTGTAGAACACCATATGCAGCATCAGGTCTCCCACCTCCTTCCCCACTTCTTCGAGGTTGCCCTCGAGGATGGCCTCCCCCAGTTCGTAGGTCTCCTCAATCGTAAGGTGACGCAACGTTTCGAAGGTCTGCTTCTTATCCCATGGGCACCCCTCTCTCAGGTCATCCATGATGTCGAGCAGCCGACCAAAGGCGGCGAGCTTCTCTTCCCGGGTGTGCGCACCGCAGGGCGTGGGCAATTCAGGACGGTCGATGGCATCGTTGTGCGGCATGCATCAAAATTAAGGTCACCTTTGATGCATGTGCAGACAGCACGACCGCTCCCTCTTTTGGCACCTCCAAGGTGGACTGATTTTAGTCAGTTTGCTCTGCACGTCGCTGTCCTGTGGGGCTCAATATGACATCGCGGCAAGTGAGGATCGCTGGGAATGTGCAGTCGGCGGTGGTTTTCTGGTACCCCATCGGGCGGCCATTCGCTCCATGTTGGAGGGCCATGCACTTTTGGTCCAATTGAATTGGACAACACCCGCCAAAGGGTCATGGGGGCTGAGCCGAAATGATGCGCGATGGGGAGCCACTGCGCGCATTGGCAGCACGGGATCCCCCACATTTCTCGGAATGCAAGCGGCCCTTCTCGGCGTTACCGATCTCCGACTCGTTGCGTCATGGCGATTCCGCCTTGGCGCCGGCCTTGGCTGGACCCAGAAGACATGGGGGGCGAACACGGCCCACGAGCGACAGCGTGTGGTCATCGGTTCCCCGTTTAATGTTGCTGTACAACTCGGGCTTCACCGGCCTGGGCGGTCCGATGCCAGTGCAAATTGGCACCAGCGAATCGGCTTTCACTGGACTTTTGACCATCAGAGCAATGCATCCTTTACCCAACCCAACCTGGGGACCAACATGGCCTGTATGGCGGCGTCCATCCCCTTCAAAGGAAAGTGTGCGACACCGACTCAGCGCCAGCAAGACCCCAACTTTACCTCCATTCTGCCCGATCTACCCATTCTGGAATTTCGGTTTCACACTGCCATGGGCAGAAGACAAGCTGCCCCGCTATCCTCCCGAGAAACCATCGCTGAAACTGGGCTCGATATGTATTTCGGTCGGGGACTCCGAACCGGCTTGATTTTGGGTTCACACATGTTCTGGAGACCAGAAGACAATGGCCTGGGAATTCATGGCGGATTTCAGTTGCGTTTCACAAAAGTGAAAATCGACCTCATTCATGGCCGCTACACATCGCGTTGGCAGGATGAGGAACCGCACTACAACCGTGTCGTGATTCACGCACATTGGCGCGGCCGATGGTGGTTCAACTTGGGGCTACTGACTCATGGATTCAGAGCCCATCACCCATTGCTCGGCATCGGCTTTGTTCCATGATGAAGCCAATGGTGAACCAACAGGAATACTGAGCAATCCGATATCAGCTGCCACAGGTTGCTCCAAAGAGCGACAGAACCTCGAGAAGATCGTTGACTCCTGTGGTACCGTCACCGTCTACATCCGTTAAGCAGCTTGAACTGCCGGCAAATCCGGTGCAACTTCCATCATCCCTGACCGCAGCAGGGTCATAATTGGCCGCCTCTTCATAGATGCAGCCGGCACAGGCGTCAATGTCACATGACCCATCGTCCACATTGGCTTCAGCATTGTAGTTGCATGCGAAACCATAGGTGCAACCGGGAATGTCGCCTGGATAAAAGACACCCAGTTGATCCAGATAGCATCCGGCCAACCAATTTGATCCTCCCGGCTCGAAGGCCCCCACATAGTCCACCGGGTCAAAAAACGTCCCTACGGGTTGGTGCATGGCCGGGACGCTGTCCTCCACAGTGGGAAACGGATCGACACCAGACGTAATAAATCCAGCCAAGGCTTCAAAAGCATCATCCAGCCCAAGGTTAGACCCCGTGTTGTTGTTGGCCTCGAAATGAGACTGAATCTGATCATTTCCATTCCACACCGGGCCTTCGTAGAGAATCATGGTGTCGAGTGCCAGCGAATCGCCGATGTTCCAGAATCGGTTGTTGTGGATTTCGAGCTCGCCAAACAGAAAGAGCTCATATGCATCACATGGATCGTGATCTTCAAAGTCAATGCCGAATCCGAAATTCTGAAAGATGCCGTTGTAGAGCCTTCCTCCCCCTCCGTTGTGCCAGCGAATGGCATCTGCCTCAGAGTGACCGAGAGATGTGAAATTGGCAATTTGCGGATTGGTGTAGGGCAGAAAACTCAGCGTTACGTTCTGGAATTCGAAGTCGTCTCCTTCAAAATCCCACGCGATTGATCCCTCAGGAGATTCCTGATCAAGGAGCGAAAAGAAGAACTGCATATCGCCCACCCAGCCCTGGTCGTATTCCAAGTTTTCCTCTGTAGAAAAGGCAACCGCCACATACTTCAAATTGGCTGCTCCACCCATGATCTGGAGTCCATCATCCAGCGTGGACACAATCTCAATGTGTTCTAGAATAGTGGATGAACCGACTCCATTCAGGCTGAGGCCATTGGTCTCATCACCATTGATGACATTCTGAAAATTGACCGGCGGGTTGGGCATCTCACTGCCTCCATGGCGGATCGAGATGTGGCGCAAAACACCGCTAGATTCTGCATTGTCGACGAAATCGTTGTCGCCATCCCCATTGGTATCGATCGCACCATACACATCACGCGCTTGTCCAGTCGCGTCCAAGATGCCTTCGGCCAAATCGTCCCCGTCATAGGTATTGAGCTCGCCGTGACCATTGAGAATCACACCACCCCAGAGTCCATGAGTATTGTAAGGGGTAGAACCGTTCATGGGGTCCCCTTCATAGGTAAAGACAATGGGGCATTCTGCCGTGCCATCCGCGATGATTTGTCCTCCGCGAGCCACAATCAAGCAACTTGCGGACTCGCCTTGCCCGGGCTTGGCTTGAATTACCGTGCCTGGGTCCACCGTCAGGACGTCACCAGAATTGACATACACAAAGCCGTTAAGCACGTAAGTGGAGTCGCAGGTGAGTGTCCTCGTTCCCACGCCATTACCTCCATTGTCAGTGAGATCAACCACGATTCGGTCCGAAAAAGTGGGACAACCACATTCCTGGGCTTGAACCAGTTGGGAGGCAAATAGGCACAGGGCAACCAATGTGCCGACATGGATCGATGGCTTCATGAAGATTTTAGTCAACAGAGACAAGAAGTCAAATATACACATTATTTCGACCAATCATCACCTTTTCCAAACGAAACTGCCTATTACTTCCACAAGCATCTTCATTTGCACACTTTCCTCGAAGACCAAATCCGAAGCAACCTGAGCGTGCCGAGTTGGGTCTACCTTTGAAACATGTCCTATGTGACCTTTTACCTCACCATCGGGCTTCTTGCTCTTGGTTTTGCGGGAATTGCAATCAAAATTCTGGTCAAGAAAGACGGAGAATTTGCAGGCACATGTTCCAGCAACAACCCACTGCTCGACAATGATGACGGGTCTTGCTCGATCTGTGGTGCCAGTAAAGCTGAGCGTTGTCGGCAAGATGAACTTCCTAAAAGCGCTTGATTACAGGGGACTCGAAACCGCCTTAAATCCTGCGCTCTCCCAGATACGGTAGCCTCCAGTTCCGTCATCGGACATCAACAAGACATCGATTCCAAGTTCAGGGTAGACATCAAGAAATGCCCTTGTCTGGGCTTCGCCCAACACCATAAATGCTGTGGCCAAAGCATCTGCATACGCAGCGGTTGGTGCCATCACTGTCGCGCTGAGCAGTCCATTTTCCACTGGCCAACCAGAGGCAGGGTCGATGGTGTGGCTGTATCGCCGTCCATCCTGCTCGTAAAATTTCCGGTAGCTCCCGCTCGTACAAATTGCCCGGTCTTGAACCTCTACAACGGTTTCCAATACTCGGTCAGAACTGCTGGACCCCACAACGGGACGGTCCACTGCGATTCTCCAAGGGCGCCCCTTGTCATTGACCCCTCTGCACACCACTTCCCCTCCCAATTCAACCATGGCATTGCGAATGCCCCTTTCTCGAAGCACTTCGAGCAAAAGGTCCACGGTGTAGCCTTGAGCCACTGCATTGAAATCAATGGCTGCTCGGCCATCTCCCTTTCGAACCCAAGTGGCCACGTACCGGTTGTCTTCCTCTTCCTCATTCATATCGAACCGGTCCGAATACAGACCAGTAAACGCCAATACACTGTCTACGTCCGCCGAAGAGACCACCCCGCGCTTGGACAGGCCGAAGCCCCACAACTCCACAAGGGGTTTGACCGTTGGATCAAATGCCCCACGCGTAAGCTCATGCAGCTCAGTGGACAACGCCCAAAGGGGTCCAATGATCTGGTTGCTGTCTGCGAAGCCAAACAGGGAATCCGTTCGATCCCACGCGTTGATTTGGTTGATCGTGCTCTCGGGGCGCCAGAGGTTGACTTCTCGGTCCACCACCTCCAGCAGGTCTTCGAAGACACGGTCTGAAAGGCGGTCAACGGACAGGTATTTGATGCTGTAGGTGGTGCCTTGTGCCTCACCCTGATGCACCTGAACCTCTGCATCGCTAGGGCCCGAAGAATGCCCCGTATCGCCGCATCCGTCAACGAGCATCGCCATTGCCACAAATGGGACCGCCAGCACATGGCTGGCGGTTTTCCTTGAGATACTTCCAATGCGCATCATCCTCCGAAATCGTCGAACGCCACATTCTCGGGCGGCACGCCCCAGTCATCGCACATCTTGAGTACGGCTTGGTTCATCAATGGTGGACCACAGAAATAAAACTCGATGTCCTCCGGTGCCTCGTGTGGCTTGAGGTGATGCTCAATCACAGCATTGTGTACGAAACCGAGAAAACCATCGCCGTCGTCGTCGACACTCTTCATCTCGTTCCAATTGTCCTCGTCCGTTGGGTCGCTCAGAACCACGTGGAAGCGGAAGTTGGGGAACTCCTTTTCAATTTTCCGGAAGTCATCCAAGTAAAAGAGCTCCCGACGGGAACGCCCTCCATAGTAAAAGGTCACCTTCCGACCGGTCTTCACCGTGTGGAACAAGTGGAAGAGGTGACTGCGCATGGGGGCCATACCAGCACCACCACCGATGTAGACCATCTCCGCATCCGTCTCCTTGATAAAGAACTCACCGTACGGTCCACTGATGGTGCATTTGTCGCCGGGCTTGCAACCAAAAACGTAGCTCGAGCATATGCCCGGATTAACATTCATCCAAGCGTTTCGGGCGCGGTCCCACGGCGGCGTGGCGATCCGGATGTTGAGCATCACGATGTTGCCCTCCGCCGGGTGGTTGGCCATGGAGTAGGCCCGGACAATGGGTTCGTCATTGACCATCTTCAGATCCCAAAGGCCGAACTTATCCCATTCGCTCTGGAAAGTGTTCGGGTCCTTGTGGTGTTCTGGGTGGGCGATGATGTCGATGTCCTTGTACTCCACGGTCGTGGTCGGAACGTCTACCTGAATGTAGCCGCCAGCCTCGAAATCCAGGGTCTCTCCTTCCGGTAAACGGACCACGAACTCCTTGATGAAGCTGGCCACGTTGTAGTTGGAGACAACTTCGCATTCCCACTTCTTGATACCGAAGACCTCTTCGGGGACTTGGATTTCCATGTCCTCCTTGACCTTGACCTGGCACCCGAGACGCCAGTGATCAGCAATCTCCTTCCTGGAGAAATGAGGCTCTTCGGTGGGGAGGATGGAGCCTCCACCAGCGGGAACTTGACACCGGCACTGCACGCAAGTACCTCCACCGCCGCAAGCGGAAGGCAGGAAAACGCCAGCGTTGCCCAAGGTGGTCAAAAGGGTGCTTCCCCCCTCCACTTCGAGGGTTTGCTCTCCATTGATGACCAGCTTGAGCTTGCCGCTTGGGGAAAGACGGGATTTCGCGAACAACAACAGACTGACCAGCAGCAGGATGACAGCCAGAAAAAACGCGATGGTGAGAAGAATCGTGGTGGTCATGGGTTCTTCGATTCAGATTTCAATGCCCATAAAGGCCATAAAGGCCATGCCCATCAAACCGGTCAGGATGAACGTGATGCCCAGTCCTTTGAGGGGGTCGGGGATATTGGAGTAGCGGATTTTCTCCCGAATGGCGGCAATGGCCACAATCGCGAGGAGCCAACCCACACCGGAGCCGAGTCCAAAGACAGTGGCCTGACCGATGGTGGGATACTGGCGCTCTTGCATGAACAGGGCCCCGCCGAGAATGGAGCAGTTCACCGCGATGAGCGGGAGGAATATGCCAAGGGCGCCGTAGAGGGCAGGAGCAAACTTCTCGACGATCATCTCCACCAGCTGCACCATTGAGGCGATGACCGCGATGAACATGATGAAGCTCAGGAAGCTGAGGTCTACGTTGGCATACTCAGGGCTGAGCCAGGTGAGCGCCCCTTCTTTGAGGACGAAGTTCTCGAGGAGGTAGTTGATCGGAACGGTGATACCGAGGACGAAAATCACCGCGAATCCAAGGCCGACTGCTGTCTTCACCGTCTTGGAGACGGCGAGATATGAGCACATGCCCAGAAAGTAGGCGAAGATCATGTTCTCGACGAAGATTCCCTTCACGAATAAGCTGAGGTATTCCATTGTCTTGCCTTTGTTCAGTTCTCCTCGATGAGGCTGCGGTTCCGCGCCCTCTGAATCCAGATGATGACCCCAACGGTCACCAATGCCATGGGCGGAAGGATCATCAGGTTGTTGTTTTCATAGAATCCCCCGTTGGCCATGAACCAGCTCTCCGGGAGGAACTTGACTTGGCCAACCCCAGGAAAGCTGATGGCGCCACTGCCAAACACCTCCCTGACCAGCGCCACAGCCAGCAGAATCCAAGCATACCCCATGGCGTTTCCGATGGCGTCCAACATGGAAGGCCCAGGTTTATTGGCCAACGCAAAGGCCTCGAGGCGACCCATGATGATGCAGTTGGTGATGATGAGGCCCACGAAGACCGATAGCTTCTCGGAGATGTCTGGACTGTAGGCCTTGAGGACCTCGTCCACGATGATCACCAGTGAAGCAATCACAACGAGCTGCACGATGATTCGAATCCGGTCTGGAATGATGTTGCGCATCAGGGAGACGATCACGTTTCCTCCGATCATCACGAAGAGAACGGCCATGCTCATGATGACGGCCTGCTGCACTTGCACCGTGATGGCAAGGGCAGAGCAGATGCCGAGCACCTGTACCGTGATCGGGTTGCTGTCGTCCAGCGGATCGGTCAGGAGCTTGCGGTTCTTCTTGGAGAAGAGCGACTCCTTTTTCGGCGCGACGGCCGTGACTGTATCGGTGCTCATCACTTCTGTGCTTTCGGAGCGGATTGGAAATACTTAAGGTAGATGCCCATGGTTCTGTCGACCATCTCACCCACCCCTTTGGAGGTGATTGTTCCTCCGGTGATGCCGTCCACGGAGTACTCCGTGGTGGGCGCGCCCCCCTTCACCACAGCAAAGTGCGGAGCCACCTGGTTGATCTTCTTGCCCTTGAACGGCGCCTGGAAGAAGCCTTCCTTGATTTCTGCGCCGAGACCCGGAGTCTCCGTCTTGTGGTCGAACACGGCTCCATAGATGGTCTCCATGTCGGACTCGAGGGCGACGTAGCCCCAGATCGGGCCCCAAAGGCCCTTACCGACGACCGGCACCACGTAGAGGTCTTGACCGTCTTTCATGCATGTAAACAGCGGGAAATTCAGCTCACTGGCCGGGGCCTTGCTTCGATAGTCCTTCTGCACATTGATGTTGAAAGGATCAGTCGCATCAGTCGGATTTACCTCGCCCGATATGGAGTTCACTTGATGGCCCTCACTGTCAATGGAAATGCGCTCTGTAACATATTCAGCGAACAGAGGCTTGACTGCGCCACGCTCACTTGGCACACCGATGGCGCCGAGAATGTTCATCATCTTCTTCTCGGCTTCGTTCGCTTTCTGCATGGGCTTCAGCGACAGGCTCAAAGACGCGAGAATGGCGCCCACCAGCACCACCATCACAATGGCGAAGAGGAAGGTGTATCCGTTGGAGTTCTTATTGAATGCCATGGTCTAAAATCGGATTCTCTGGTTCAGGCGGCAGCTGCAGCGGTAAGGCGCTTCTCGCGGCGGCGAATGTTGGCCTCCACCACGTAGTGATCGATGGTCGGTGCCATGACGTTCATGAACAGAATCGCCATCATGACGCCCTCCGGATAAGCAGGATTGAAGACGCGAATCATGATGGAGAAGAGGCCCCCCAGAAACCCGTATACCCATTTTCCGGTGTTGGTCTGCGCCGCGCTGACCGGATCGGTGGCCATGAACACCGCACCGAACATGAAGCCCCCCATCACAATCTGGTGAACAGGACCAATGGTCATGTAAGCGTTCATCGCCATGGCGTTGAAAATCACCCCCATGACCAGTCCCCCGACAATGAAGCTCGAGATAATGCGCCAGCTGCCAATGCCGGTCCAAATCAGGATGGCTGCACCAATCAGTGCAGCAAGGGCGCTGGTTTCGGCCACAGATCCGGGAATGCTCCCGATAAAACAATTCATCAAGGAAAACATGCCGCCATCGGCAAACATGGACATGACCCCGGTGGAAATTTCACCGTTGACAGGTTGTCCCACCGTATTGGCAAGGTGACCGAGCGCTGTGGCGCCAGTGTATCCATCGGCGAGCAGTCCACCGGTTTTGGACGTCATAACATCGTGAATCCAGATTTCACCGGACATCTGCTTCGGGTAGGCAAAGAAGAGGAAGGCCCGGGCCGTCAAGGCCACGTTGAGGATGTTCATCCCTGTCCCCCCAAACACCTCTTTGGCAATCAACACCGCGAAGGCGGTGGAAACGGCCACCATCCAGAGTGGAACATCCACGGGCATAATGAGCGGAATGAGCATGCCACTGACGAGGAAGCCCTCGTTGATTGAATGGCCATTCATACCCGCAATGACGAACTCGATGCCAAGACCGGTTGCATAACTGACGACAATGAGTGGAACGACCTTGATGGCTCCCACAATGAATTTGTCGAGGAGCATGGCACTCCAAGGGTCTGCCGTGGTGATGTCGCCAAGACTGAGGTAATACTGGTGCCCAATGTTCCAGGTTCCAAACAACAATGCGGGAACCATCGCCACAATCACCAAGAACATGGTGCGCTTGAGGTCAATACCGTCCCGCACATGCACCCCATTGGAGGTGGTGTGGCCCGGGGTAAAAAGGAAGGTCTCGAGCGAGTCAAAGACCACCCAAAAGCGCTTGAGTTTACCCTCTCCGGTGAAGTTGGGCTTGACGCGCTCTTCGATGAGTTTGTGAAGTGCCTTCATGGTGATGTGCTTCAATTGGGTGCGGTCAGGCGAATTCTTCAATCATTTGGTCCAAGCCCTTGCGAACGATATTCTGAACGTCAAGCTTGGATGTGCAGACATACTCGCACAGGGCGAAATCTTCGGGTGCCACTTCGTAGATGCCGAGTTTTTCCATTCGGTCGATGTCACCAACCATAATGGACTTGATGAGTTGCACAGGGTAGATGTCAAATGGGAACACCGCATCGTATTGGCCACTGACCACAAAGGCGCGCTCCTCACCGTTGCTGTTGGTGCTCAAGTCATACTCTTTGCCCTTCGGCATCAGCCATGTCGGGAATGCCCTTGAGGCACTGAATTTGTCAAAACCCGGCCCGAGCCAACCTTTGGTCAAAAAGAACAAAGGCTCGTGCCCCTCAGGAATACAGGTCACCTGCTGGTCGAAAAAGCCAAGTGCATCCTCACCCTCGCGGGCAGTGCCTGTCAGCACATGCCCCGAAATAACCCGGGTGTCTTCCATCATCACACGGTCCTGGGTCAGGTGGGCCATTGGTGCACCGATTGTCGTGTCGAGAAGCGCGGGTTGGGAACGGCTGCCCGTTAGCGCAACCTTTCGCCTGCCCACAAATTGACCAGTCGACAATCCCTCTCCGAGGTTGGCGACGTCTTGAATGCCAATGGTCCACACGACTTCCCCTTTGTTCATGGGGGACAGTTCGTGGATCTGAACGCCCACATTACCGACGGGATGAGGGCCTTGGAAGGACGTGATGTCCGCATCCTGAATGCCGTTTAAGGTGCTGTCACCCAACTGCACCCCAATCTTCACATTTTTTCCGTCTGAGAGAAAGGCATTGAGAAAAGCCACTCCTTTTTGCAGTGCATCCAAACGGTCGCCCACCACCTGCGATGTCGAAGGAGCCAAAGGCGCCGAGTCAAAGGCGCTCACGAAAATGTCCCTTGGCTCGCTGTCCGGCGAAGGCATGACATCGAACGGGCGCTGACGGAGCATCGGCCAAAATCCATTGGCCATCATGGCTGAGCGCACGTCCTCTTGAGACGCACCGCCCGCAGTAAGGGGGGCAAACTGGACCCTTCCGTCACCACCAGCCACAACGTCGACGCGAAGAATCCTGCGCTTCTCACCACGAACCGGCTCCTGGACAGTGCCGGCAATGGCACTTACGAAACAGATGTCAGGGTTTTTTTTGTCGGTAAACAAAACATCCCCAGCCTTGACCTCGGCTCCGGCTTTGACTGCCATGCGCGGCACAAGCCCGTGGAAGTCGGGAGGATGGATAGAAAACCGATCTGCTGCTGAAACAGCTTGGGCTTCGCCGTGGACTCCTCCCTTGAGGCGGATGTCCAGACCTTTCCGTGTCTTTACGGTTGCAGGCATGTTCAGATATACGTGCGGGATTTGCGCCGCAAAGGTAGGCTCTAGAACCCCATCCAACCCTAGTGAGGGTCATGGCCTGCACACCATTGTCCACATCCGCCGGTGCAGAGTCCCTGTGGGGATATTTTTGTCCCTTCTTGTCATGTAGAAAACCGCCCCGTCCAATGCGCCATCTTCCCCTTTTGATTCTGGCATTATTTATCGTGTCAACGGGCTTGTCCCAAGGGGTTCCCGTGGCCTATACCGCACCGCACATAGGAGCAGTGAGACTGCACCCAGAAGGTGCGCCTCTGGGCGGTCCCTTTCTTGAACTGGGCGGTGATGCAGGACTTGTCCTGCGATACGATGACCTTTCTGGAGACTGGCCCGAGCACGAATGGACCATGGTGCATTGCACATCAGACTGGACGGCTTTCACAGACTTGGAAGACTGGGAGTACCTCGAAGGCTGGAATCCTGCGGAAATCAACAATGTCGAAAACAGCTTCGGTGGTGCAGTGGCCTTTGCCCATTCCAACGCTCGCATTCCTTCCCGCGACCTCGCTCCATCCAGAAGTGGACATTACCTGCTCATTGTTCACGAAGCGGGTGACCCGGACGCGGTAATTCTGATGCGCCGGATGGTGGTTTACGAAAGAATCTCCAACGTAGAGATTGCCTTCCGACGCCCACTGGATGCGGGAAAAGTGCCCACCCATCAGCGGCTTGAGGTTGGGGTTGAATTGCCGCCTGGTCACCGATGGTCGAATCCCATGCGCGACATCCGGTTGTCGGTAATCCAAAATATGGCTTGGCCATGGGCCCGTCATGACATCCGAGCGACAAGGGTTCTAGGCAATGCCGTGACCTATGCCCAACAGCCCGAATTGACCTTTGCAGGCGGTGACCGATGGCGCTCGGCCAACCTCAAGTCCTTGGCATACTTGGCGCCTGGGATTGAGCGAATCAGCGAATCAAAGGATGCAGAAGGCCCCCTTTGGCAAATCCAAATGTCAAGAGATGAATCGAGACGGTTTCGAATGCAGTCCAGCCGCAGTGATCTCAAGGGGGCCTTCACAGTCCACAATGACCGGTTTGACGATGTAGACCTCACATCAGATTACCTCGGTGTGAAGTTTCGTCTTGAACATCGGGATTTCGGCTCGGTTCCAGACGTCTATTTGTTTGGCGCACTCTCTGGTTGGAACCTAGATCCCAATTTCAAAATGGAATACAATGAAGCGAGCCAAGAATTCAGACTGGATGCCCTCCTCAAACAAGGCTGGTACGACTACCAGTATGTGAGCATAGAAGAAGGACCTGCTGCCTTTGAGGGATCCCATGCAGGAACACCCAATCGATATCATGTTTATGTCCACGTTCCCGATGCGGATGGAACAGACCGAATCATCGGTTTTGAAGCTTTAGATTCAAATTGATTTAATTTTATACTGTATTCGTCGTCATTTTTTACTAACTTGTAGGCATGCCGAGAATACGAACTTACCGGGCCACAACAGAGGGAATCCGGATTCATGTCCGAAATCGGTACGAGCCTGAATTCTCAAGACCCGAGGAGCAACGCTTCATATTTTCCTACCGCATCATCATCGAAAACAGAAGTCAACAGGGCATCAAAGTGATGCGCAGAGAATGGCACATTGTAGATGCCATGGGACACCGCAGAAAGGTGGTTGGCAATGGGGTTGTCGGCGTCCAGCCCGAAATTCTTCCCGGTCGGATTTTTGAATACGACAGCGCATGCGACCTGCGCTGCGAAATGGGCCAGATGAGCGGCACATACACCGTTAAACCCCATAAGACTCGGGATGATGGCCAATCCTTCAAGGTGCGGATTCCCTCATTCTGTTTGGAAGCACCTTGGATTCTCAGCTAAACAGCGACAGAATAATTTTGTAGCATGTCCAAACTGGCGCGCTGCACCCCTCTTCTCCCCCTGCTTCTATCCGGTTGGCCACTGCTTTTTTGCGGTCAACAGGATGTGTTGTCCGCCTTGCCCGATGCGCACAATCTCGCCGGTATGAGCGTCGTGTCCCGTTGTGGTGATGCCGTATCCATAGAGGTCCACATTGGACAACGGGACATCGGTCGGGATTTGCCAATTGACGAAAACACGACGTTCAGAATGGCCTCCATCAGCAAGGGTGTGGTCGCTTTGGTCGTCGCCAAATTGGTCGAGGAGAACCAGCTTGAGTATGACGCCCCACTTGGCAACTACCTCGACGCTCCGCCAGTGCACCCGAACCATCCGGATGTCCCCATCACGCTCAACCATCTTTTGACACATACATCTGGGATCCGAGACGGATCGGGATATGGTGCCTTTCTTTCGGCGAGCTACGCGAACA
>CACAUH010000010.1 GCA_902535565.1 uncultured Bacteroidota bacterium
GCGACCTCTTTCTCAAACAGTCCCGATTTACCCTGTTCAATCCCCATGAGGACCTGTCCCATTTTGAGGGCAATGGGTTTCGCGCCTACCGCGATATTGTGCGTTACGAGAATTTCTATCAGGACAACCGGTGGCGGATGCAGGGCCTGCAGACCGACTTTTCTATGCGGTTTGACCGGGGGATTCGAACACTCGAGTTTGACGCTTTCCTGACCCGCCCCCGCGGCTCAGTGTCGTTGACCAATACCTTGTTCACGCCCGACCTTCTGATGGGGGGTGGAGGTGTGGTGTCACAGCTCGATGCGAAGACCACCGCAGGCCTGCACTGGGTTCAACTTTTTGAGGTGCCTGCCAGTGGAACCACAAACCAGTCGCTGCGCAACCCAGTGGTTCGTGGCAGCCTTGAGCGCATCGGCGGGTCCGAGGACTGGCATTTACGGAATTCTGCTGAAGGTGGCTATTCTCAGCGGCATTGGCTCTTTTCTGAGCTTTCGGATGGCGGTGTGGACACTTCAGGGTACAAGAGCGAAGGCGTGTATTTCGAGTTGCGGAATGAGGCCATGCGAAAGGATTCGTTGTGGGCGTTTCAATTGGGCATTCGTCATGTGGATCCAGGATTTCGAAGTGGGGGAGCCCAGACCCGGCGTCTGGACATGAGTGGCACGGTGCCGTTGGCTGTGTATCCCGAATACGCTGATGCGGTCTTGGCAAGGCCCATGGCCATGTTTGATCTGCTTTCTTCTGACGGACTTTACAACCAGACGCTGTCCCCCACTTTGATGGCATTCCACCCGGTGTACTCCAATGTTTTGCCCTACGGTGATGCCACGCCGAACCGCCAGGGCGTGTTCTTTGGCGTCAAGCGCACGCAGGGGAACGGTGAATGGGAAGCTGAGATGGACGGTGGAGTATATCGCGAGGTGATTGGCCAAGGAACCCCTGATCTGCGCAGCTTTGGTCAGGTTGCAGCGAGAATGCACTGGAATGCAGACCGCACGTTGGGTTGGAAGCGAAAGGCCACATTGTCCTTTGCGTCCAATGCCGAAAGAACCAGTCGGTCGGGAGAGGAACTCGCTGTGGTGGACCTGTCTCGTTTGGCACTTGATGTTTTTGTCAATGCAGAGGTTTCAGAAGGGCTGTTTGTCCAAGGGGCAATCAAGCGATTGGATGCCTCAGGCAACGAAATCTTGGCCGAGCGAAATGGCTTCGGTGAGATTCAGACTTTCCGCGCTCAAAGCTTTGACCTTTCCGATCATATCCTGTCTGCAGGCCTCTGGTATGCTTTCAGTGACAATGTATACGCCAACGTCCAATACAGTGGGTGGGGCTCGTCGTTTACCGACCCGCTTCAGCCTGACTTCCAATACCGAAGGTTGCTCTTCGTCTTTTCCGTGCAATTATGAGAACTGCTCAGATTTTCCTGTTTGCCTTTGCCTTGACCATGGGGTTGGCCTCTTGCTCGAACGAGGCGTTTGAAGGCCCCTCCATCACCACTCTTTTTGGAGAGTTTGAGATTCTGGACTCGCTCCAGGTGTCCAATGCGAGTCCCGACTTTTCTGTCAACGACCAGGTGGGGTTCCATGCCGAGTTCAACAAGGACGTGGATTGGACCTTGGTCATCGAGGGTCAGACCTCGGGAAGCAGAAAGGTCATCACCGGGTTTTCAAGCCGATTGGACTCCAGTGCAGTGGTGTGGACGGGAGGCACTTCTCAGGTGCCGTTTTTCACCACTGAGAATTGCACTGTCCAACTGACGGTGACGGATGAACCGGACACCATGTATGCTGAGGTGACGGTGCTGGGCACGCGGCTGTTTGAGGGCATTCCGGTGTCTGATTTTGAAGCGGGCATTCCCGATGAGGCCTTGGTGTTCCATCAGTTTTCTATGAACATGACCTTTGAGCTCGGCCAAGACAATCCGTTGATGGGGGCCAACTATTTCAAGATGGGCGGGCGCATGGGCTGGAATGAATGGATGCTGGGCCAGATTGATTTCCCACTTCAGATGGAGGGGGTGACGGCGTCTGCGGAGAATTTCTACCTCAACCTCGGGGTCCTGTCCGGGATGGACGGTGCTTTCGCCACAGACCAGTATGTCAACATCCTGATTTCAGAGGCCACAGGGCCTTTCAATGACGACCTGTCCAACAATGGAGCGGATGTCTTTCAGACAGACATGGAAGTCTACAAATACCAGATTCGGCCTGTTGATTGGTTGGGCTGGCGGTATATCGCCATTCCATACAGTGACTTCGATGTCAAAAGCCAAGGGGGAGACAACGTGCGGACGCCGGCAGACATCACGGCCATTCGGCTTCAGTGTCAGTCTTGTCCCTCAGCCAATGCGAATTGTCCTGAGAATGCAGATGTGGACGTCCGCACCGACATTGACTTTGTCATGTTCACAGAGAACGCTCCGCTACTCGACCAATGATGCGGCAGACCCATTCTCTTCTGCTGCTCTTGCTGTTGGTCGCTTCTTGTGACTCGCTTCAGGACGTGGCATTGTATGATGCCGTGCAGGAAGAAAAGGACCCTTGGGCGTCATTTGAGTACGCTGAAATTTTCTCTGACTCCCAGACCACACGTGTGTTTGGATTGAAGGACATTCCGTGTCGCTCATTTCGCGCGGTGGAAGAGGGAAGCCATTCAGGCCGAGATCATTTACACTTGATATGGGACGAGGGAGAAGGGTGCAAGTACATCGGCATGGGCTTTTTGTGGAAAGACTTCCGCGGGAAGGATTTGCAGGCCATTTACCGCGTGGGTGCCATCGAGTTGATGATGCGGGTGGATGAAGGCTTCTTGACGAAAGTGCCGATGTTTTTCAGTCTGGAAGACTATGGAGGGAAGCGCTGTGTGACCAAGATGAGTCCCTTGGACATGGAGGGAGGTGGCGTGGGCACGGAGTGGACGCGGGTCCGCATTCCACTTCAGGCATTCCGGCCGGAAAGAAAGGGGGTCAACATGTCGAACATCAGAGAGTTGCGAATCGAGTTTCAGCAGTCCGGGGATGTTCATGTGGACGACATTCGTGTAGTGCCGCATCAGCACGACTATGGTGTGGCGCCATCTACTTCGACTTATTGTGTAGAGACACTGCCCTTTGCGATGGGCAAGGGCCAAGAATTCTGGTGGGGAATTAACGAGGCTGAATCAGATCATTTTCGATTCGCATCCGCGGCTGAGGCTAATGGAGGGTGGGAAACCTTGGTTGCTGATGTGGACGTGTCCGGTGAGAAGCCTTGGGACAGTTTTGGATTTGGTGTGCACCAGTGGCTTGGGGTGGACGTGGCGGATTTGCATTCGGCTTCGGCAGTTCAGTTTCGGGTTCGCGCCGAGACCTTGCCCAAACTCAGGATGATGCTGTTTGCCTACAAGGGCAACAAGCGGCGCATCCAAACGACCTTGAGTGAAGTGAACTTCCGTTCTGTGGGTCCCGCGGAATGGGAAGTGCGGGTTCCCATTAAGTCCATATCGGGCCATGAAGATTTGGATTGGTCGGCACTCAAGGAGGTGCGCTTCAAGGTGTTGAAGAACGCGCGGTTTGTTGTGGGTGGATTCGAGTTGGCAGAGTTCCGGGGCAACCCGGCAAAACCATTTAAATGGAAGGGCGGATGAGGTGGCTTGTCATGTTCACAGCGTGGGTTGTTCTCCACTCCGCATTGACAGCCCAGATCGGGCCGCGTCATGTGGATGTCGTTCGTGAGGGAGCAGGCTTTTCATTGGCGCTGGATGGAGAGCCCTATCGAATCTTGGGCGCTGGTGCCAAGGCGCACTTTCCATTGCTGAAGTCTTCAGGGGCCAATTCAATTCGGTTGTGGAGCACGGGCAAAGCCAACCTTTTGGACTCGGCATTGCGGTATGACATGACCGTGACGCTTGGCCTGTATGTGCGTCCGGAGCGCACCGGGATGGATTACAATGACGAGTACGCTGTTCGAAGCCAGATTGAGCAACTGAAGTCGGAAGTCCTGAAATTCAAGGACCATCCGGCACTGTTGGTGTGGGGCATCGGCAACGAGATGGACTTGCGGTACGCCAACTTTAAGGTGTGGGAGACCGTTGAGGAGATTGCCGCGTTCATCCACGAGGTGGATCCGCATCACCCTACGATGACGGTCATTGCGGGTTTTGACCCGTCCAAATCGTACATGATTCGTACCCATTGCCCGAGTGTGGACATCCTTGGGGTCAATGCCTATGGTTCTATTGAGAGTCTGCCGCTGAACATCCGTCGTTTTAACTGGGAAAAGCCTTACATCGTGACGGAGTGGGGTGTCAATGGTCCATTTGAGGCCCGCATGACAGGGTGGAAGGCCAAGATTGAGCCTCCGGGAGGGATCAAGGCCGAACAACGCAAGCGCCGCTACCTCGAGCTGATCGATGCGGACCGGGACCAATGCTTGGGCAGTTATTGCTTCCTCTGGGGGCAGAAGCAGGAGAGCACGGCAACGTGGCACGGGATGTTTACCCATGACGGTCGACCCACGGATGCAGTCGACGCCATGCACTATTGTTGGACAGGTTCTTGGCCTGAACACCGAGCCCCCTCAGTGATGGACATCCAGCTTAACGGCATCGGATGGCGCAAGGACCATGTGGTTTCCGCCAAGGTGCCGGTGACACTCCAAATTGATTGTCCGCTGTGTCAAGACCAGGATGTCGAGTTTACATTGCGGCTTTTCCCGGAAGCCTTCACAAACAAAATCGGGGGAGACATCCAGGAGCGGCCGGAGGAAATGACCATCGAGATCGTATCCCGTGATGCGTCTTCCGTGACCTTTGTTTCACCCGCTGCATTCGGTGCATACAGGGTGTTTGCCTTTGTCCAGAATTCGCACCATCAAGTCTCCGTGGCCAATGTGCCTTTCCTTGTGGAGTGACCTTATGATTCCCAACCTCAAACCCAATACCATGTCCCTTCGAAATGTCCTGTTTCTGCTGATTGCATTTGCATTTGGTTCTTGTCAGGAAGGCCCATCCAATGCTCTGTCTTCGGATTCTGAAAAGCCATTGAATGTCCTGTACATCATGGCGGATGACCTCGCCTATCAGGCCATCAGTGCATATGGGTCCGAAATCAGCAAATTGGCGCCGACGCCAAACATTGACCGCATCGCAAAGAATGGAGCGCGGATGGATGCGGTGTATTGCACCAATTCCATTTGTGGGCCGAGCCGATCGTCCATCCTCACGGGTAAATTCTCCCACGAGAACGGCTTCTACAAGAATGTTGACGGAGGCGATTTTGATGGCAGCCAGACCACATTCCCCAAGATTTTTCAAGCCAATGGCTATGAGACTGCAGTCATCGGTAAGTGGCACCTTGGCACTGAACCTACCGGTTTCGACTACTCTAAAGTCCTCATCAATTGGGGTGGACAGGGCACCTATTTCCAGCCCCAGTTTTGCATCAATGGAACGGACACGGTCACAGAATACAAGCGCCACAGTACCCAAGTCATTGAAGACGATTGTATTGATTGGCTGTCCCAGCGAGAGGGAGACAAGCCCTTCATGTTGTTGTACCAGTTCAAGGCGCCGCACCGAGATTGGCGTCCTGACTCCATGTATCACGATCTCTTTTCGGACTTCGACTTTCCTGTTCCTGAGACGTTTGATGATGATTATGCTGGCCGGCTTGCGGCCAGTGAAAACATGATGGAGATCGGGCGTCACATGAACCGGCGAGACATGAAGCAGATTCCGCCCGCAGGATTGGAGACGCGGAGAGACTCCATGCGTTGGCTTTCATACGGGGATCAGGGTCAATTCTGGACGCCCAATGACACCCTGCAGGGAGAGGAGTTGAAGCTTTGGAAATACCAGACCTACATCAAGGATTACCTGAGGTGTGTGGCGGGAGTCGATCGCGCCATCGGCCGAGTATTGGACTATCTCGAAGAAACTGGATTGGATGAGAACACCCTCGTCGTGTACACCTCAGATCAAGGCTTCTATTTGGGAGAGCACGGTTGGTTTGACAAGCGTTGGATGTACGAGGAGTCATTCAAGATGCCCTTTGTCATTCAATGTCCTGGCGTCATTGAGCCCGGCAGCACGTCAGATGCCATGGCGATGAATGTTGACTTCGCGCCAACGCTTTTGGATTTTGCCGGACTTGATGTTCCGGAGGAGATGCAAGGGGAAAGTTTCAAGTTGGCCTTAGAAGGCGAAGGAGAGGCCCCCCGTTCTTCGGTGTATTACCACTATTACGAATATCCGAAATGGCACAAGGTCCAGCCCCATTATGGGATCCGCACAGACCGGTACAAGCTGATGCATTTCTATTACTCGATGGACGAGTGGGAGCTGTATGACATGGAGGCCGACCCCCAAGAAATGGACAATATATACGCGGAGGCAGACCCTGCTTTGGTCTCTGGTTTGAAGGCTGAGCTGGACTCAATTCGGGACCTATACCGTGATAACGGCTCGATGGAGGAAATGATACTCATGACCGACACGGTAATTCAGCGCGTATATAACGAACCCAACAAAGTAAAATAAGGCACTTTGAAGGGGTTGAATATTGATTTTCCATTTGTGGCCTCGTTCATTTAAATGCACGATTCCTATCTTCATGGAGTCATAATTGGGACTTAACCTTTTGACGAGGGAGTCAATCTCAACACGAATACCAAAGACATGAAGCACACGTTGCACATTTTCTTGCTCTCTGTTTTTTCAGCTTTTAGCCTTGGGCTTTCCGCTCAGGACTGTTCTGGAGCTGTTCACACGGTAACGGCAGGAACGTATTACTACAGTCCTGAGAATCTCGTTGTCACTTCAGGAGAACCCATCGCTTTTTTTAATGAGGCTGGATTTCACGATGTAAACGGGATTGCGAGTTCGCTGGGAGAAACGTGGAATAACCCGGAATCCTTCTCTTTGGGGGCGAACACCGGTTCCGCTCCCGGAGTGTGCATGGGCACGGTAACATTGACCACCCCAGGAACTTATCACTATGACTGCAGCATCGGCAACCATGCTGCAAACGGGATGGTCGGTACCATTGTGGTGGAAGCGGCCGCAGAAGGAACTGCAATTCAGGACTGTCCCTTGTTTGATCCAGGCCCCAATGAGAATTGGCCGCATGCGCTGACGGCCACCACGCCTGCCAGTGGCAACAGCGGTGACCAGCAGGTTGTCGCCATCAATGTGACGTCCCTTCCTTCCGGTGGCGCAGATTATCGCGTGGTCAAAACGGTTGCCAATGGGAACTGGAACACCGGCAATGCCAATGCATTGGTGTTGGGTTTAAACACCATCACGGTGTCTGCCGTGGATTTCGACCGCTCTGTGAAGGTGCAATTTTCAGATGGCGAAGTGGAGTTTGATACAGTGGATATCAATGGAAATGGACTGACTTGCGGCGGCGCTGCAGGTGCGGGAACGGCAGTCTCGCAATGCAGTTTGTTTGCGGATGGGCCCAATGAGACTTGGCCTCATGTCTACACGGTGACCACACCGGAGAGCGGCACCAGCAGTGCGGAGCAGGTGATTGAGTTGAATGTAACGTTTCTGCCAGCGGGAGGTGCGTCTTACCGCATTGTCAAGACTGTGGCCAATGGAAACTGGGACAACGGTGGTGCTATTGAGTTGGAGTTGGGCATGAACACCATCACGGTGTCGGAAGTGGCATTTGACCGTTCGGTGAAATTGCAAATCAGCAGTGGACACGTGGAATTTGACGCTTTGTCGGTGAACGGTTCAAGCCAAGAGTGCGCGGGAGCTTCAGGAGAGAATGTGGCCATTGCAGATTGCAGCCTGTTTGGAACCGGTCCAAATGATTCTTGGCCGTTTGCCTTCACGGTGACAACACCAGATAGCCCTGACAATCAAGCCGAGCAAGTGATTGACATCAACGTGACTTCCCTGCCAGCGGCAGGCGCTGATTACCGTATTGTCAAGACGGTGGCCAATGGAAATTGGGATACTGGCAGCGCTTTTACCTTGGCGTTGGGTCTCAACACGGTGACAGTGCCTGCTGTGGCTTTCGATCGGTCCGTGAAGCTCCAATTCACAAGTGGTGACGTGGAGTTCAACTATTTGGCTGTTAATGGTGAATTGGAGGTTTGTGCAGGCCCCGCCGAAGGAGGTGTTGCGGTCAGTGCATGCGCAGTGTTCACCGATGGTCCTAATGATTCTTGGCCCCATGCGTTGCCGGTGACCACCCCTGAGAGTGTCACCAGCAGTGCGGAGCAGGTCATTGAAATGAATGTGACGCTGCTCCCTGATGGAGGCGCAGACTATAGAATTGTGAAGACCGTGGCCAATGGAAATTGGTTCAATGGGAATGCCATGGCATTGGTCTATGGTGTGAACACCATTACTGTATCGGCTGTTGACTTTGACCGTTCGGTCAAGCTGCAGCTTTCCAGCGGAGATGTGGAATTTGATGCGCTTTCTGTGAATGGAGAGGACGTTTCTTGTAGCCAGCCCTGCACGGATGTGGATGAAGATGGGATTTGTGACGACGAGGACGACTGTGTTGGCACCCTCGATGATTGTGGCGTTTGCAATGGCCCTGGCGCCATTTACGATTGTGGATGTTCGGATTTCCCTGCTGGAGCTTGTGACTGTGATGGCAATGTTGCGGATGCGCTTGGGATTTGTGGAGGAGACTGTTCCGCCGACATCAACGACAACGGAATTTGTGACACGGAGGAGTCTGGTGCTTCTATCTACTGTGGTGAGGGCACCACTTGGAACCCCATCACACTGAAGTGCGAGGGTTCTGGGGGCAGTTGTCCGACAGACCTTGATGATGATGGTTCAACGGCGGTGGGCGACTTGCTCATTATCCTGGGGTCATTTGGTCAGGCTTGCGAGTGATTTCTTTGCTGAAACGCTCATCATTTTTGAGAGAAAAGCTGCGGAAACCGTGGCTTTTCTTTTTGCTCTTGCTGTCATGGAGTCTGGGGTCCTCTGCTGCGACGTATCACGTCAGCAGTTCGGAGGGAGACGACGGTAATTCGGGTACCTTATCTGCCCCTTTGGCTTCATTGGAGGCCCTCAACGCCTTGGCCTTGGAGCCCGGAGATTCCATCCTTTTCAAATCGGGAGACCAATGGGCGGGCATGTTCTGGCCGAAGGGTTCGGGACTGCCCACATTGCCCATTGTTATCGATCGGTATGGTGATGGCTTGCGTCCTGTGATTGATGGAGACGGCTATCAAGCTGCGATTCTGGTCTACAATGATGATCACATTGTGATTCGGAACCTCGAGTTGGTCAATGAAGCGTCTCATTTGGACGAGAATGGGACAACCAAGAAGCTCGATGGGTTTGGTGGGGTTGAGAACAGCTGGGGGTCAGGCCGAGATGTGAGATTCGGCATCAAGGTGGTGGCAGATTCCCTTTCACTTGATCATTTTCGGATGGACAGCCTTTGGGTCCACGATATTTTCCCTACCCCAACCAATGAGGACAACATTCACAAGGGGTACGGAATCAAATTTGAGACGCAATCCATTAGTGGAAATGCGGGGAATGTGGAGTTCTGTAGTCTTTTCAATACCGTGCCCAACCCATCTTGGCCCCGTGCTTTGACCTTGACCACACCAAGTGATGCTGACAGCGGGGGTGAACAAGTGGTGTTCATTAACGTGACCTCTTTGCCGATTGATGGAGCAGAGTACAGGGTTGTGAAGACGACCGCCAATGGGAATTGGTACAATGGTCCAGCCCAGCCGTTGTTGCTCGGTCAAAATGTGATCACGGTGTCTGCGGTGGATTTCGATCGAACGGTGCGACTCCAAGTGTCCACGGTGGAAATTGGTTTTGATGGTTTGTCTGTGAATGGCACGCCTTTGGCGTGTGACGGCTCTGAGATAGAGGGGGTGGTGCGTTTGATTTCTGATGTCTTGGTCGAGGACTGTGTATTTGAGCGAACAGGTCACTATGCCATCTGGATTAAATCACTGGGTCTTGTGGGAATCGATTTGTACAAGAATCAGAATGTGACATTGAGAGGATGCCAATTCCTTCACACCGGTGGGTCGGGTTTCGTTCCCAATAAATGCGAGGATGTACTCGTCGAAGGGTGTTTATTCAATCATACTGGATCCAGTCAAGATGAACGCATGTGGAAGCGGGGGAGTGGCCTCTGGCCATTTGACTGTCGGGATGTGATCATTCAGGAGAACCGCTTCATGAATGCCCATGGTCCCATGGACTCATATGGCGCCCACATTGATTATGGCTGCGAGAATGTGGTGATTCAATACAATTTCAGCTACCATAATGAAGGTGGATTCGTTGAGATTCTGGGGGACAACATTCGCTGTGGATACCGGTACAACATCAGTGTCAATGATGGGTATCGCGAAGACCCCGATGGTCTGGCCTGGGACAAAAAGGGAAAGATTTTCTGGGTAGGCAATTACTGTGGTAGCGCAACAGTTCGCTGTCCGAGCACTGAGACGTTCATCTACAACAACACCGTGTTTGTGACCGACACCCTCAACCCAGAGATTTACTTCTGGCCAAACGTGGGCGATGTGCACTGTTGGAACAACCTCATTGTGGCCACCACCGAGGGCCCCATCATTCCCACTTGGATCAGGAATGAGGACAATGTCCTTGACATTAGCCACAATCTTTTCTCTGATTCTGTTCGTTTTGATTTGGATGAAGACTTGCTTGTACAGGCCCTCTTTTCTAACCCGGGATTCCTCGATTCTGGAACGGACGGAGTACAAGACCCCAGTGCCTATGCTGTTCAAAATCAAAGCGTTGTGGTTGGGGCTGGCCGTTGGATTGGCGGTAGTGATGACCCGACTGATTATTTGCATCACAATGGGGGCCGAGATTTTTTCGGATATCCTGTTTCTCATGTCGATGCGCCCAACATCGGGGCGTACAATGGACCCCTCGCCTATTGTGGTGATGGGGCAGAGTGGGACCCTCTTTTGGGACAGTGTTTTGCATTGCCTGACGGGGATTGTTCTGGGGACATCAACGGCGACAACTTGGTGTCCGCATCTGACCTGCTTTTGCTTTTGGGTGGATTTGGAGGTACCTGCCAGTGATGCTTCCTCCCCCTTGATTTGACTTTGGTTGACCCGGGTTCGACCTCCCCGTTTCGGTGAGGTATATTTCCCCTGATGAACCACCTGCCATCCTTTCGTTTTCCATTTTGTTTTGCCGCTGTTTTTCTTCTTGGACTCTACGGAGTAGAAGGTCAGGAGCTGTTTGAAGGCCACCCAGTTCGGCACATTGGTCCCGGCACCATGAGTGGGCGTGTGACCGCGTTGACCGTTGACCCAACGGACCGCGATATCATCTACGCCGGAACAGCAAGCGGAGGACTTTGGCGCAGCACGTCCAGCGGCACGACTTGGGAGCCGCTGTTTGACGATCAGGATATTTTGAGCATTGGCTCTGTGGCGGTTGCGCCATCAAATCCTGACGTCATTTGGGCGGGAACTGGAGAGGGGAACCCCCGCAACAGCCACACCTCGGGGCGTGGAATTTATCGGTCGCTGGATGGCGGCGCGACATGGGACATGATGGGACTGGAGGACACCCGAACCATCCATCGCATCCGGATCCATCCAACCGACCCCAAAACAGCCTATGTGGCTGCGATGGGGTCTGCTTGGGGCCCTAACATGGAGCGCGGGGTGTTTCGCACGCGGGATGGCGGGGCAACTTGGGACCACGTGCTGTCTGTGGATGACACCACGGGCTGCGCCGAGATGATCATGGACCCCAGCAACCCCGACAAGTTGTTTGCTGCCATGTGGTCCTTTCACAGGGAGCCTTGGTTTTTTACTTCTGGCGGTGAGGGCAGTGGCCTCTATGTGACGCACAACGGGGGTGACGATTGGACCCAACTTGGCGAGGAGGAAGGCCTTCCCGGAGGCGAGCTGGGACGGATGGGCCTCGCAATGAGTCCTGCTGATCCAGACATTGTCTATGCGTTGATTGAATCCAAGAAAACGGGCCTGTACAAATCCACCGATGGTGGAATGAATTGGGACTTGGTTACCACGGAGAACATTGGCAATCGGCCATTCTATTATGCGGACATCCATGCCGACCCACAAGACCCTGATCGCCTCTTCAATCTATACAGTATGGTCAGTGAGAGCACGGATGGTGGGCGCACGTTCGAGGTGATTTTGCCCTACAGTGGAGCCCATCCGGACCACCACGCTTGGTATCAGGATCCGAACGATTCCGATTTCATTCTCAACGGCAATGATGGTGGGATCAACATCAGCAGGGATGGCGGAAAAACTTGGAGTTTCGTCCGGAACCTTCCCGTTGGCCAGTTCTATCACATCAATGTAGATGACGACATCCCTTACAATGTCTATGGGGGGCTTCAGGACAATGGGTCGTGGAAAGCCCCGGCATATGTATGGCACGGGGACGGCATTCGGAATGAGGATTGGCAGGAAATCAGCTTTGGTGATGGTTTTGATGTCGTGCCCATGCCAGGCGACCCGGACATGGCCTATTCGATGTCGCAAGGAGGCAATGTGTACCGCGTGCACATTCCGACAGGTGCCATGACCTATATCCAGCCGAACCATCCGGACACCGTTGAGCTCCGTTACAACTGGAATGCGGCCATTGCTTTGGATCCGCACAATCTGGATGGGCTGTACTTTGGAAGTCAGTTTGTCCACCACAGTGAGGACCGAGGTCAGTCCTGGACCCTTCTTTCTCCGGACTTGACGACAAACGACCCGGAAAAGCAGAAGCAGACAGAAAGTGGGGGTTTGACCATCGATGCAACCAATGCAGAGAACCACACAACCCTGTTGTGCATCACCCCGCATCCGGAACGCCCTGAGGAAATTTGGGCATCTTCGGATGATGGAGAGCTTCACCGGACCGTTGATGGAGGCAGCACATGGGAGTCCCTAGCAGATCGCCTTAAGGGCCTGCCGGAAGGGAGTTGGATTCCACAGGTTCGCGTGTCTCCTCACAATCCCGATGAGGTCTACGTGGTGGCCAATAACTACCGTCGGAACGATTGGACGCCTTATCTCTATCGCACCCGGGATGGAGGGTCGAAATGGGAAAGGATCATCGATGAGGAAGATGTTTTGGGGCACGTGCAATGCGTGTTACAGGATACGGAGGTTGCAGATTTGATCTGGTGTGGAACTGAGCAAGGTTTGTGGTGGAGTCACGATGGTGGATTTGCTTGGCAGCGTTGGAAGGAGGGTGTCCCCGCGGTACCGGTTCGGGACATCGTGCTTCAGGAGCGGGAGTCTGATCTCGTGCTGGGCACCTTTGGACGTGGCGTATACGTAGTGGATGGACTTGAGGTGATTCGCTCCTGGGTGGAAGGCGGAGAAGACAATGACTTCGCCGGTGCTGCGTGCACCATGTTTTCTCCTGATGCAGCGGTGATGGCTGAGTGGCGCCGCCCTGCTGGTGAGCGGTTTCCTGCGGATGACTATTGGTCTGGTGCCAACAAGGGCCGCGGTGCCCGGGTCCGTTGCCACTTCCATGGTGACAGCTTGGAGGCATTGGGAAAGGACAAATTGCTTTTTCACGTGTTCAATGCATCTGGTGACACCATTCGCACGATGGATGTGGAACCTGAGGAGGGCGGAATCGACATGTTGAGATGGGACATGCGCAGCACGGGTGTTTTCTGGCCATCCCGACGCAAGCGTGACAAGGACGCGCGTCCCGGGGGAGGATTCCCGGTGGACCCCGGGGTGTACAGGATGGTGTTGGAGGTGAAGGGGGATTCGGCCTCACGCATTTGGGCCGAGACCGATATCGAAGTGATGGCGGATCCTCGTCGGGCACCCGCTCTGGATGTTCTGGCCGTTCAACGGGGCCACATGGGCCGTGTGTATCGTGTGGCGGAACGGGCTGACAATGTATTTGAAGAGCTCAAGCGCATGCGCCGCGCCGAAAATGCCGTGGCGAATCGAATGCG
This sequence comes from uncultured Bacteroidota bacterium, assembly GCA_902535565.1. The sequence goes on from CACAUH010000010.1 coordinate 13,922, forward strand.
GCATGCCAAGCGGAGCATGGAAAAGGGAGACACTACCTACAAAGCGGTGACGGTATTAACCGATTCGTTGAGTGCAGAATGGACGGCTTTGGACGAGCGGTTTTTTACCCCCGAAGACTTCAACGGTTATGACGCGGTCGTCCGAATTCAAGACCGGCTTTGGCACGCCATGAGCTATGCGGATGGCGGGCTTGTGGCGCCCGCTTCTAACGCTGAAGATGCACTCAAGGCCTTGGACCGGTCAGTCACGGGTGCAGAAGAGCACCTGAGTCGGATTCGGGATGTTTTTGCCGAATGGCGAGCTGAAGTAGAGTCGGTTGATTGGCCGCTCTTTGGTGAATTTGAAGATTGAGGTCACTGCCCCCCCGATGAGATTTTCGGGGGGCAGGCCATGGTCATTCACATTCCGAGGCGAATTCGCCGAGGACCATCAAGAGGTCGGTGACATTTGTGGTGCCGTCTTCATTGATATCTGTTGGACAAGCGTCTGAAGTGCTTGGGCCGTCGCCGTTGTCACAGGCACCTGGCGTCCAACTTACAAGCCCGCCGAAGTACATCGCGTAGCAGGCGTTGGCATAAGTCATGCCGTCGCAACCGCACACCGGATCGTACTCCTCTGTGCAGGGGTAGTAGGGGTTGATGAGCGTTGGCAGCACGCAGGTGTCCCACAGGCAGGAGCCATCATCCACCGTCGCCTCTGGATTGTAGTTGACCGCACCGGGGTTGGTGCACCCCTCCACATCGATCTCCATCTCGAATTCATCGCAGATTCCGTTCCCGTTGACGTCGTTCAGGCAGTTGCCGTCGCAGTCGTAACCATCCAATGGGAACTGACATGATCCGTCGTTCTCCATGGCGTCCGGGTCGAAGTTGCAGGCCTCGGGCTCCAAACACCCGAAGATGACCCCTCCTCCATCGCAGGGACCCGGCGTGAAATTCAACACGCCATGGACCATCGTGGCGAAACATTCATTGGGGTAGGTGATTCCATCGCAGCCGCAAACAGGGTCATAGATCTCGATACAGGGGAACGTTGGGTCGTTGGGGCCGATGCAATCTTGGTCGTAAAGGCAAGACCCGTCGTCCACCGTGGCGTTGGGGTCATAGTTGATGGCGTCCGGATCCATGCACCCGAGGACTTCCCCGCACCAAGGCAGTTCGATGCAGGTCTGTATGTGGCAGCACTCAAGCCATTCTCCTGCATTGCCAGCCTGATAGAAGACCATGTCGATGCAGAATGGGCTCTCTGGAAGCGCATTTGGATCAAGCGTGACACTCAGTGGCGAGGACATTTGGGCGCCAAGTGAGACCCCGGTGACCCACTGAACAATCGGCCCATACTGCCCAGGATAGGTCATCTGAATTTGCCCGAAGTCGAAGAGCAGGTGATTCACGACGCCCAGTTCGAGCACATAGCCATCGGCTGTGCACGTTGCATCGAAGAGGTCCACCTCAGCACACTCACATTCCGGCACCTCCATGCAGACGTCAAAGAAGCAACATGTGGCTGCGGGGTTTTGCGCTGGGTTCTCTTCGTGAACGGAGAAAAACAGGCAGAGTTCGTCCGCGGCATCTGCACCTTGTACCAGTACTGAGAAGTTTCCACAGTCCCCTGGCGTCAAGCTGTTGCCTGAAAGGTCAAACGTGGTGTTGTCAAGGATGGCACCTGGAGGCCCGACAGCTGACAAGGTGAAGTACCCGATATCGAAGGGTGTGCTGGCGCTGTTGCACAGGGTGAAGTTGTAGAGCAGGCTGCCGTCTTCCTGACAGATGAGGGCGTCTTCTAGAATGGTGGCGCACGTGCTGTCCTCTGCGATGGATTCGAGCGGACAGGAGAAGCCGTCGTTGTTGTTCAGGTCTCCTGATCCGGTCTGGAAGGCCCCCAAGGCTGCTCCGTCATACGGATTGAAGTTGTAGGTGTTGAAGGAGCCGGGTCCGGAGCCGTTAGAATTGTTGCACGTTGCATAAATCGCACCCGTCAGGTCCGAATAGGCGGCACCCCAGCCAGAACAAATAAAGCTCGGTGAAGGGCTGGATGGATTGACATAGGAGGCGTCTCCAATCCAGGGGTCGAATCGAACCATGCGATTTGAATTGGCACCTGCAACGTCCACGTGCGCCACCCCGTAAAACACCTCGTCGATGATGCTGTAGGCGAAATCCGCCACGGAAGACGTGGATGCATCTCCCGAATTCAGGTCATAGGAAGCCACAACCGTCGCGCTCGTCACATCGATAGCATGGATTCTGGGCGCATTGGGCATCCGCACGTAAAGCAGATTGGTTGCCTCCTCGAAATCTCCCTGATTGGGCACTGAGACGAATTCGTTGTCTGAATTGAAATCCAGCGTGCCCTGATTGAAATTGGGGTGGGTCGGATCGAGGGTCACCACATTCAATGGGTTTGAACACCCATTGTCTCCGATTTGGATGAGGATGACCTGCCCCACGCCATTTTCTGTCAATCCATAGGCATAGTGATCGAGGGTGTTGTATCCCGTGGCGTTGATTGGGTCGATGTCACCGGAAGAAGTGTTTCCATCATCATAGGAGAAGCTGGGCTCTGGTACGAACCCTGCTGTGACGTTTCCAGGATCGAAATAGCCCAATTGACTGGTTCCGCCGAAGACCTGATATAGGTTGTTCGTGCATTCGAACTTGGGGCATTCCGTGGTGTCATTGCCGCAGTCAAAAGGAAATTCACCGCCACATGTCGTGTCTTCGTCCGGGTTGGACCAGTCCCATCCAATGTTGTAGAAGACGTTGGGTTGCGGGTCAATCAGACAGATTTTCACAGCGTCTTGGATGATGCCAATCGGCGCGATGCCCCCGATGTACTCCAGTTCGATGTCCGCTGGTCCGGAGTTGATCAGGTTGAAATCGCTGGATGGGTCAAATGTCGCAGGCTCCCCGTGGGTGTGCACCAGCAATTCAAAGAAGCATCCCGTGCTGTTGTTGTCGAACGAGAGGGTGACGCAGCATTCGTCATCCACCTCGACGATGGGCTCGAAGTCGCATGAGCAGTCTAGGAGGGTGAAATCCAGAATCTCAGAGGTGGAGGTGCATCCATTCAGTCCGGTCACCTCGACCCAGAAGAGGCCGGTGGCATTGACGACGAAGCACGGTTGATGTGCACCGGGTACCGGTATTCCGTCTTGGTACCATTGATAGGCTGCATGCCCCTCTGGCGCACAAACAACTTGGGCGTAGCAGTCTTCATGGCAGCCTGAGGGCACTGTGCAGAGGTCAGGTGGCGGCAGGATTTCGAAGGATGCACTGTGGAAGCAGCCATTGGCATTGATTCCTGTGGCCGTATAGATGCCTGCATTTTGAGCCACGATGCCCTCCCCTGTGGCACCGGTGTTCCAGTTGTAGATGATGTCGGGATCCACGGGGTCGACCTCAATCAGAACATTGGTTCCTGCGCAGGGTGGGTTGTTCGGTGAAATGAGATTGAACTGGATATCTTCCACCCATTCCACGCTGAGTGAGCTGCTGTGTGTGCAGCCATCTGCATCGGTGACAATCAGGTCAATGGTGCTTGTCTGTCCGGGAGCGCCGGTGACATTGTTGAGCGTGGACGCGGTGGAGAGTTCAATGCCGTTCACCAACCATTTGTAAGAATAGAACACCCCAATGGTGCTGTAAGAGGCATCGTCTGTGCCGCACAACACGGAGGGTCCAAGAATGGCTGGGGACATGTCTGGGAGGACCTGCACGGTGATGGGGCCGCTCGTTCTGGAGCAACCATTGCCATCGGTCACCGTGACCGAGTATTCGCCTGCCCCCGCACCTGCAAGCAGGGCTGAGGTTCCCACCACGGTTGAGGAAGCGTCTGTCCATTCGTGGCTGGCGAAGGCGGGGTCTGACTGGATGTCCGCCGTTCCGGGGTCTGCGCATACAATCTCATCCAACGTTGCGGCGAGTGGATCGCTGGGCTCTGGATATACGGTGATGGTGGCTGTGCTGGTTTCGGTACAACCTTGACTGTCCACTGCAGTCACGGTGACTGTGTTGGTAGTAGGAACGGAGGTAAAGCTGTGTTCGAACGTAGAGCCCTCAAAGGCAGAGCCGTCAGGGAAACTCCAGATGTAGTTGACTGCACCGATGGCCGAGGCAGAATGCTCCTTGGGATCTCCCACGCATGCCGGGTCTTCTATGGTGATGTTCGGTGCACTGACGGATCCGATGACCACGTTGTGTGTTGCCGTGGCAGAGCAGCCGTTGACGGCGGTTACAGTCAAAATGGCCGTGTAAGACCCTCCACCTGAGTAGGAGTGCATCGGGGGGTTCTGGCCTGTGTAGTCTACTGTACCGTCATTGTTGAAGTCCCACGCCCATGATACGATGGTGTTCGCTGGGTCGGTGGCGATGTAGCTCGATCCGTCTGTGAAGGTCACGTTGTCACAGTTGACGATATCGAATGAAAAGTCGGCGGCTAAGGGCACACAGATTTCCACATTGCTCCCGATGGGGCAAGCGCTGGGGGGCGGTGTGAGGTTGGGCGCGCTGGTGCTGACCACCACGTTGTAACAGCCCGCTTGGGTGTAGGTGTGACTGTTGCCGCCACTGCTGGCCCCATCGCCCCAGTGGTAGGTAATTCCGTACGGGTGGGCAGCGGGCAAGTCGTCATTGATGGTCGCGGTGTTGCAATTCACATTGGCGTTGAGAGAGATGCCATATTCTGGGTTGCATGTTCCAGAAGATGTGCAGTTTTCTTCTTGGATGTGGTAGGGCGACGAGGTGGTGCTGCAGCCTGTTGCGTCAATGGAGGTCGTGACGGCGTAGGTCACGGTGCCTGGTGATCCCGTCGGTGTGTACGTGGTGATGGAACTTCCCGGCGAGGGTCCGCTTGTGCCGTCTGACCAAGCGTGACTCCATCCGGACTGTGTGGGGGTCACCAGGGTAACAGTGTTTGGGTAGGGGATGCACAGCACGTTGGGGTTGGGCGACGTGATGGCGGCTGTGGGAACTGGGCTGTCTTCAACAGTGAAGTAGGCCGTTCCTTGGCAACCATTGACGTCTGTAACCGTTACGCTGTGCTCTCCGCTTGTGCCGACACTGAAGAAGTTGCCAGATGCTGAGGGGCCACTTGGGGGACTCCAGTCATGTTGGTCGTAGATGATGGTGGTACTCAATTCGGCGGGGATCAATGCGCCGGGGCAGAGGTGTCCCGTCTGGTTGATGACCGGCGTTGGCTGAGGGTACACGGTGACTGGGAAGGTGTTGACTTCCTCTTCATTGCACAGGCGTGATATGACTTTGATTGAAACGGCGGATGTCGTTTGGCTGTTCCATTGGATATCGACCGCGGTTGAGCCTTGGCCGCCGATGACACTTCCAGCAGTGATTGGATTGATTGACCACGTGAATTCCTCGCCATTTGGGGTTCCAGAAGTGTTGAGGGAATAACTGGCGATTTGGTTTTCACAGGTTCCGGTGCCGACAAGGCCCGTTGGGGTTACGGGCATGTTGGGCTCGAAATCCAGAGTTGTTTCTGAAAAGCAAAATGGAGTGGTTGTCTGGTGCGCGCTAACTGACAACTCATGTGCGGTTGCGGTGCTGGACCAGTTGACCGTGGTGTTGGTGCCGCCAAAGTTGGAGACGGCTCCTTGACCTGGTCCCACATTCCAGTAGTAATTGACGCCGGGTTCGATGGGGTCGATGACATAGAGCAGGTCTTCGCCAGCGCACCCTTCTGTGGGGCCCGAGATGATGGGGTTTGGTGGATCGACCACGATGACGGTGGTGGACACCTCGGAATTGCAGTAGAGGGAATGGGGGTCGGATGCCGTGACCGTGTATGTGCCTGCTGATGGGAAGTTCACATCAAACAAGGTGCCCGACACGGCACCTGTGGCTGGGGCGCTGACGCTCCAGTTGATGCTTGTTGCGTTGGTGGAGAACGTGAGGTTGCTTCCAACGCATGCTGCGTTGGGGGCTTGTGTAAAGAGCAATTCAGGCAAAACTTCGACGGTGAGGTTCCCCTCGCCTGAGCAGTCGGGGGCGTTGTGTTCCTTGAGGCCGAGGAGGAAGGGGCTTTCGTAGGTGACGTCAATTGAGCCCACTCCAGGGTTGGGCCACATGACACTCACTTGGTTGCCATTGGTGCTGACAACGGTGCCTCCGGACACATGCCAATCGTACTCAACGTCCATCCATTTGGGCACGGAATACACGGCCACGTCACCGATGCAAACGATGTCCGGTCCGGAGATGACACTGGAGGAGGAAATGATGGGCACTTGCACAGTGGTTGGCTGATCGCAGATGCCATCGCAGTCCGATACGATCAAACTCACCTCTCCGAATGGACCTTGGTCCCATTGCAGGCAGATCTCGGGTGTCCCTTGACCGTCGAAGTTGATGCTGTTCCCATTGGCATCGTTTACCGTCCATGTATATGTGGCGTCGGCGCATGTGGTGGTGGTCCAATAGCATGCGCTGTCTCCTTCACAGAGTGTGGTGATGCATTCGATTTTGGGGCCTTCCTCCTCGAGCACCTCAACCTCGAGGGCATACGTGTCCTGACAGCAACAGACCGTGTCTCCTTCCGCATTCAGCAGTGGGGTGGTCACGGTGAGCAGAACCTCTTGGGTGCCCGGCGCGCTGAAGGGATGGCTGGGGTTGACTTCATTGGAGTAATGGCCATCACCGAAGTCCCAAAAGTGAGATGCGCCTGGTGTGGAGAGGCTCTGGAATTGCACCGGGGTGTTCAGGCAGACCGGCGATTGCGCTGTGAACTCAGCATGGGGAGCCGCTCCAATTTCCACGCACTGTTGCAGAATTTGTGTGCCACCTGGTCCAGTAATGGTCAGGCTGATGTTGCCTTGTCCCGGGCCTTGCCACTCGACTTCGACCGAGGCAGGATCTTGGAGGGTGTTGATGAGGGTGCCTTCTGTGATGGTCCACTCGTAGTTGTTCTGGTCTGAATACGGTGCCAAAACGGTGGTGATGCCATTTTCACACACGTAGACGCAGGGCGCGTCACCAGTGGTCGGCTCATCGGGGTTGATACTGCTGTTGTTGTTTTCTGGGCCCAATTCGATAACGGTACAATCCCCTTTGCTTGTTCCGCATTCAACGATGATTCTGACTGTTGCTGAGCAGATCAGGTCTCCAGCAAAAATTGTGTAGGCAAAGGTGAAAGTGCCGCAACAATCACTGCCGTCGGCGCTTCCTCCAGAATAGAAGATGAGACCGGTGCCTTGCTCTTTGCCAAAGCAGGGAGGCAAGCCTTCGATGGAAACACCATCATAGTCCAGTCCGATGATGTCATTGGCCAGCAGGTTGGCAGTGAACAGGGGTAGGTTGTCTTCGTCCAAGAAGTAGGTGTCGTCTACGGCTTGGAATAAGTCAGGATTGCAATCCGAGATGACTTGCGAAAACAGGGGGGGAAAACCCGCTGCGAGGATCAGGACGAGGCAGAAAAAATGGCGCATTCCTCTAAAATACTGAATACTAGCGCTTTAAACATGACATTTGTCAATTCATCAGGTGACGGTTGTCTTTATGGATGCGGTATGAATGGCCTTAAGATCGACTTAGGCAGCACTTATCGTCTCTTCAGGGCGTGCCACGAAGGCTCCATCCGATGCCGAAGTGGAGGGTAACGTTTCGCACCCGTGGCCCAAATGGAGTGGACCCCAGCGCAGGACCGTCTTTCTTTAGGCTGAGGGCGCTGCCTGAAATCCTCGCTTGAAAGAAAGCAGTCTCTCCGATGGGCGCCTTGGCGTAAGCTTGTCCTCCAATGTCCCACATGTTCAGGTCTTCTTCAAGGCTGCTTGAGGTGTCCGAAACGCGTTGCCATTTCTCGGCTTTGATCATCCGGCCGAAGTAGGGGCCAAAGCCGACTTGATAGTCTCCGAGGTTGACATCCAGAAGGACCGGAATGTCGATGTAGTTCATGCGGAGTTCAATGGTGGTCGTTCCCAATTCGGGGTCTCCTCCACGTCGACTGCCTTTTTCCGCGTAGTGCATCTCGAGTCGAATGCCCCAATAGTTTTCTGGATTTCTGATGTCGATGAAGGCGCCGCCTGAAAACCCCAGTTTGTTGAAGCCTGTATAGTCATCCCCTTGGACTTGGGAGGCATTGATTCCAGCCACTGGACCTCCGTCGAATCGAAGGGCCTGCGCCATGCTCACGGTTGGGATGACACAAATCAGGAGCAGCGCAGAGAGGGCAGTAGAAAGTTTCATGGTGTCCAGGGCAGTTCAAGGCAGTTCAACACTTCGCCATCAGCGTTGGTCAGAACCGCGAGAATGTGGCTGTTTTCCATCGCCCACTCGGTTTTCCAGACCAAGGTGTAGTTGAGTTGAATTGTGCTGCCCGCGCTTGGGTCCGTGGCGATGACCAGTCCGTCCGCTCCACTCAGGCTTCCCCGAAGCATGTGGTTGTGCTCGAAATCTTCGACGACCTCTGGATCACTCTGGTAGTTGAGTTGGGCGGCCATGAGGTGACTTTCACTCACGAGCAGGGCGAGTCGGATTTCACCTGAGAGTGCGTTCGCGAAGGTGACGTGCGCATGGATGTGGACATCGTTATTCACTGTGGGGTCCGGGATGATGATCCCCTGCAGGTGGGCATCTGGGGTGAGGGCCAGTTCGCTGTTGACCAAGGACGTCCAATTGTTGGGGGATGCGATTTCTGCTGGGCCCCCACGTCGGTTGACCCTGCCAATGGGATTGACCTGAAACGCGAGTTGTTGCCAGTATGCGTTGGATTCAGGGTTGGTCCAATCGGTGTCGAAGGGGGCGTCACTCAGGGCGGCCAATGAACCCGCGTGCACCGCGAGCAAGTGAACGCGTCCATCGTGGGCTTCTGCAATTTGTTCGGCCAGTGCGCCTGCTGGAGGGCAGTTCCCGCATTGGTGGGCTGTGAAGTCTTCTAGGAGGACGTGTTGGTCTCCAGTGAATATTGGGTCAAAGCTGGGTGGGGTGGCCTCTCCTCGATAGTTGATGGTCAATGGGATCACAGGGTCTTCGATGACATCACAGCCTCCAATCAGGAGTAAGCTGGTGGTCAGGAATCCGATCAGGCGAAAGGAGGATGCGTTCATCAGAAGCTGCTTGTGAAGGTGATTTCAAAGCCGTTTGAGGCCGGTACGGCCCGGCATACGCCCCCGATGCAGAAGATGCCCTCGCGGCGCTTTCCATATCCAATGGAGAGCCGATGTGCGCCTTCGATTCGGCCTACGGTTCCGTATAGGTAATGAACGCGTTGATCGGGGTCAGGGTTGCCGAAGTTGTATTGGTCCAGCACGGAAAAGAACCAATGGGGACTGATCGTGTATTCTGCGAGGACGGTGGCCCAGTCGCCTTTGTCCTGCTTTTCCTCAGTTTTTTCGTCGATTCCAGTGAAGAGTGTTTGAAGTTCGGTGCGGAGGCTGTGTCCTTTTTTGATGCGGACTTGGGTCTCCAGAACATGGACGTTGGCGTTGACGATTCCCTTATAGTCGGTGGTGACTGGAGTGGCCAGTGTGTTGAAGTCGAAGTGGAAGTAGGCGTATTTGGCCTTGAAGTTTTTCGAGAATTTGCGGCTGATGTCGAAGTTGATATCGCGGATGAATAACTCACTTCCCGTATTCCAGCTGTTCCGTTCATATCCATCCACAGCACCCTCGATATCGTCAAGGTTGGTGGTGTCCAGGCTACTTGCAGTGGCATATTGGAAGCTGATTTTGGTGCCGTACTTGCCGCCCAACTTGCTTTTTCTGGGGATGGTGTAGAACACCTCGGCAGACCAGCCGACTTCTCCTTGGACCACGGTGGCATAGGGGTAGAGGGTGGCAGCGAGGTTGTAGGTGTGTTGCTTTGTGATGGCGGGGATATAATTGACAGGGACATCGAAAAGTTGAAGGTTCCGGTCGGAGCGGAACTGCATGTTGTCTACCCCTTTAAAGCCAACGTTGATGCCGAGGCCTTTCGTGGACCAACCTGCATTGATCAGAATGCCCTCTCCATCGCCATAGGTGTAACCGTTGTCTGCATTGGGGTCGTTGATCTTGCGGACGTACTCGCCCATGAGTTGAAAGCCGCCTTTCTGGACTTGTGCTCGGTAACCCCAGGAACCGACGTTGTTTGGGAGTTGTAAAACGAGGGTGTCCTTGGAGATTGTACTTCCGGATTGGTAGCGGCTTACGAAGCTGGCGCCCAGTGTGATGCGCGTGCCGGATGATGCGAGGCGTTCGATTACATCGTTGAGGTTGATTTCCCCATCGATGGCGCGTATGGTGCCGGGGCCGTTGATGAGTCCCGAGTCGAAGTCCAGTCGCTGTTTGCCGACCAGCCCTTTGAGGGTGACGCCATCTGTGGGCCTCAGGATCAGGCGAAAGCCGTCGAGGGCGTTGTCGATTCCCAGTTGACGCTCTTCGTAGGCGCGGAGCAGCAGGCCTGAACCAAACTGTTCGTAGAAATTGCCCAGGGTGACTTCGAATTTCTCTTTGCTGTAGTTCGCATACCGGTAGCCTACACCTGAACCACGGAACCGGCCGGGATACCCGAGGATGGGGTCGAGGTAGCTTTCGTAGCGCATCCCCGCTGAGAAATTGCCCCGGGTGTAAATGAGGTTTCCGAATGCATTGAAACCGGTTTTGCTCGGTGGCACTTGGGCCCCGATGAGCGTGTCCTCCTGATAGGTTTGGAAGAGCAGCTGGACGTTTCCGGTGATTTGTCCAGCATCCATTTCATCCCCCTGCGCCAGAACATGCCAAGGACAAAGAATTGCGGTCAAAGCCGCAACAAGAAGGCCGCGTTGCATCATTCGGCCAGTTTCAGTAGTTCCTCGTATAGCTCTTCTTCATCTCCATCCGCGTAGTTGTTGTGCTGCCAAACCACCTCTCCATTGGTGTCTACCAAGAAGGTGTGGGGAACGTTGTTGACTTGCATGGCCCGGGCAAAGGCTTTGTTGGGATCGAGCAGGACGGTGTAGTCCCAGCTGACACTGTTAACGTAGGGCTTGACCCGCATCATGCTGCGCGGGTCATCGATGGAAACCGCCACGATTTCCACTCCGGTTTCGTCTTGCCAATCGGGATAGAGGTCGGCGTAGTTGTTCAGTTCTCGTTTGCAAGGGCTGCACCAGGTGGCCCAAAAACAGAAGAGAACAGGACCTTTTGCGTCTTCAACAAAGGCGCGGGTATCGACTGTCATGTCGGAGAGGTCTTTGAGCTCGATGGCGGGTATGTCCTGAGAGAAAAGTCCGGGGGACCAAGAGAGGACCAATGCAAGAGAAAGGGTTCGGATCATGTTTCGATATCGATGCAGGACCTGCAAGAAAAGAAAGACCGATGAGGCGAGGCCCCATCGGTCTTCCAAAAACTCTAATGAAGGAAAAATTACTTCTTGGTCACCCGCAGTGTTGAGACTGTGTCTCCGGCGGTAAGTGTGACGAGGTAGATTCCGGATTGGAGTCCTCCGAGGTCAAGTGGCATGCGGGTCTGACCTGAGCTCATGGTGCCGAGGTCTTGACTCACGACTTTTTGGCCGATGAGGTTCACCACGTCCAAACGGACTTCTTCATTGGCACCGAGATTGAGGTCAATCCATGCCACGTCTTCCACAGGGTTGGGGTAGACATTGAAGGTTGTAGCAGAGGCTTCTTCTTCAACACCAACGGCGGTTTGAACATCAGCTGCGCGGGTCTCACTGCTGAAATTGTACGAGCCATTGTTGCTGTAGACATAGCTGAATGCGTTCAGGTTGTCGTCCACGGTGGTGACGTAACACGCACCGTCTACGTTGCCCCACTGGCTGCCGAAGAGGCCGTCGCCATATGAGTCGGTGAGGGTGAAGGTGTAGCAGCCAGTGCTGGGAACGCCCACATACTCCTCATAAGTAGTGGTTGAGGCATAAGCGCCTGCTGCCACGCTGGCCACGACGTCATCATTTCCATCGCGAATCTCCCATCCGGTTTCTTCTCCCCATCCATCGGTTTCGATGTAGATATAGAACAGGGTTGTGGATGCGGTGGCACCGTCTACACTTGCAGCAACTTCATCGTTATCAGCGTTCTCATCACCGCTCGTGATGCGGATGCTGAAATCAGTGCTGCCGTTGAATTGGTGGCTGCCCATTTGAACGTCCTCCATCTCATAGGTTGCCAAGTTTCCAGTCCAGTTGTAGCTCAGAACGCTGTTTCCACCGATGAAGAGCTCGAGGGTGGCTGAGGTCAAGTTGTCCAAACCGAGGTTCATGAGGTTCACGCTGATGGCGGAAGCGCTTCCGCTGCATGAGATGGTCTCACCAGTGTAACCGAGAACAGCGGCATCATTTGCTTGCGTGGCTGCAGCGCAGTCATTGGCAAAGAGAATGGACGCGTGGTCTGTCGCTGATAGCTGGCCACTTTCAACGAGCATGCGGTTGGGGCAAATCGTGAAGATGGTGGGATAGTACGTTGCAGCATAATCATCGAAAATGTTACCGCCATTGTCGATGATGGGGTACCCTGTGCCATCGATCCAGTTTCCTGTGGTGGCCGTCCCTGTGCCTTCCAAGTCGGCCTGGGTCGTGGTGTCGTCACCTTCAATGAAGAAGACATAAGCCTCATCCGTTCCGTCAGGGCCGTAGGTTTCCCATACATCTTCCAAAGCGCCTGTGTTGTGGTAGTTCCAACATGGACCACACCAGGTGGCGGAGAAGTCGATGATGACTTTTTTGCCTTGATCGAGGAGGTCGTAAAGGTTGTGCTCCACGCCGTTGATGTCGGTGGCAGTAAAGTCGGGTGCAATGCTTCCGTCAGGCAGTTGGGCTGCAGCGGAGAAGCTGATGAAGAGCGCCATGAGCGCGGTGTAGAGGTGCTTCATTGAGCTTAATTTTGGTTGTCGATTTCCTTAGGTAGGAGGGCTAAGATACACAGGAGTACAATTTATTCACTTTGGCGGCGTTTGAGTCGACTTTGGGGGTGCATGAATGGCGGTGGTGGCTTGGTTAATTTTGTGGCATGAAGAAGCGAATCAAGGTTGTGTCCCGTTTGGGTGCTTTGGCCCTCAGCGTCATCATTTCCATATCTGTTACAGCGCAGGGACCCACCTTGCTGGGTCCGGTGTCTGTCGTGGAGAGCGCCAACTTGGACAGTGTCATGGTGGCGGAATGGACCGTAACCAATGCGACCGAAAACGCGATGACGTTGTATGTCGAGCGCAACGTGATTCAGTTGGTTGACCCATTCAACCTGCCTTATGAACTGGGTGCGGCTGGTGCCTATGAACGGTTTTGTTGGGGAGGCACATGCTATCCATATGGCACGGGGGCGAGTGTATTGTCGCTGGCATTGCCCCTCAATCCAGGTGACACCACAGGGGTCAATGCTTTTGGCACTGAAGAATGGCTCATCTCGGATTACTATCCCAATGGTGTGGCGGGTGCCACTGCTTTGGAGTATTGTTTCAAGGCCACTGAACAGGGTGTTCCAACGGTTTGCCACACGGTCCTTTTTTGCGCTGGGTTGGAGTCGGGTGACTGTGTTTTGTCAGTTGAGGGATCTCCTGAACTTGAGGTCGGGGTGCTTTCACCCAATCCGGTCGTGGGCATCTCTGGGCTATCATACGCCGTGCCATCGGGGGGGGTCATGCACATCTTGGATTTGACTGGTCGAATGCTGAAGTCGGTTGTGCTCTCGCCGGGAAGCGGGAGTGTCTGGATTGATGCAAATGAATTTGCACCGGGGACTTACCTCTATGCCCTTGAGTCGCAGGGCCGCATCGGCCAAACGCGCAAATTCAGCGTTTCTCGCTGATTCCATCTCTGGCCCTGTACCTTTGTCAGGGCCTGTGAGCGGTGCCATCTTCGCGTCGCAGGACACCACCATGCCATGAGCAGTATTCGCAGGAAAGAGGCGCTGGATTATCACAGCCGAGGCCGACGAGGCAAGGTGGAGGTCATCCCCTCCAAGCCATACAGTTCCCAACGTGACTTGAGTCTGGCTTATTCGCCAGGGGTTGCCGAGCCGTGTCTTGACATCGCCAAAAATCGCGATGATGTTTACCGATATACTGCCAAAGGAAATTTGGTTGCGGTGATATCCAACGGAACGGCTGTCCTCGGTTTGGGTGATATTGGACCAGAAGCGAGCAAGCCGGTCATGGAGGGAAAAGGTGTCCTTTTCAAGGTGTTTGCGGACTTGGACTGCTTTGACATCGAGGTCGATGCATCCGACGTTGAGACTTTCGTTCAGACAGTCAAGGCCATCGCGCCAACTTTCGGCGGAATCAATTTGGAGGACATCAAGGCGCCGGAAGCCTTTGAAATTGAGCGGCGCTTGAAGGAGGAGTTGGACATTCCGGTCATGCACGACGATCAGCATGGCACGGCCATCATCAGCAGTGCTGCTTTGCTGAATGCCTTGGAGTTGGCTGGTAAGCGTCCGGAAGAGGTCAAACTTGTGGTCAGCGGCGCTGGTGCGTCCGCCATGGCTTGTCTTGACCTATACATGCAGTTGGGGGTGCAGCTCAAGAACATTGCTGTATTTGACAGCAAGGGACACATCCACTCCGGAAGGGAGGGGCTCAGCCCTAGGAAGCAAGCGCTTGCCCATTCTGTCAAGCCACTTGCTGATTTGACTGAAGCGCTTGAAGGGGCGGATGTGTTTTTGGGTTTGAGTCGAGGAGGGCTCGTTCAAGGATCGATGATTGAGGCGATGGCGGATAACCCCATCGTCTTCGCCCTCGCAAATCCAGATCCTGAGATTCCCTATGCCGAAGCCAAGGCTGTGCGGCCGGATATCATCATGGCCACGGGCAGAAGTGACCACCCCAACCAAGTCAACAACGTTTTGGGTTTTCCCTTCATTTTTCGCGGTGCGATGGATGTTCGTGCCACCGCCATTAACGATGAGATGAAGATGGCTGCTGTGCAGGCCATCGCGGCCCTCGCCAAAGAGAATGTACCAGATGAGGTCAACGAAGCATACGATGAGCGCGGGCTCGGTTTTGGCGTGGACTTCATCATACCGAAGCCGATGGACCCGAGGCTCATTACTACAGTTGCTCCAGCTGTGGCAAAGGCGGCCATGGAAAGTGGGGTGGCCCGAGAGCCGATCCGAGATTGGGAGGATTACAGGCGTGTGTTGGCAGGGCGATTGGGTCAAGACAACACCTTGATTCGCAACCTCAGTGTTCGAGCCCGCCGCCACCCGAAGCGGGTTGTGTTTGCCGAAGCGGACCATTACAAGGTTTTGAAGGCGGCAGAAACGGCACGGGACGAGGGCATTGTTCACCCCATCTTACTCGGGTCTCGCGACCGAATTCTGGAACTGGTTGAGGAACACCGTATCGAGCTGCCAGACGTGGAGATCATCAACCCTGTAGATCCGGATCAGCAGGGCAGGGTGGAGGCGTTCGCCGCACACCTTTTGGCCAAGCGGCAGAGGAAGGGGCTGACCCGTGAAGAAGCCGAAGGCCACATGCGACGCAGGAGCTATTTCGGCTCGATGCTCGTGGAGACAGGTGAGGCGGATGCCGTCATCAGTGGACTGACAAGGAACTATCGAGAGAGCTTGCTTCCCCCACTTCAAATACTCGGTTTGGCCGACGGCGTCAAGAAGGTGGCCGGTATGTACATCGTTCAGGCCAAGAGTGGCCCC
The DNA here is from genome assembly GCA_902535565.1 of uncultured Bacteroidota bacterium. The sequence goes on from CACAUH010000010.1 coordinate 29,502, forward strand.
ATGTTCTTTGCCGACACCACGGTGAATCGGGACCCATCTGCCCGAGAGCTCGTGGACATCACATTGCTGACGGCCGAAGCCGTTCGGACAATGCGGATTGTGCCTCGGATTGCCATGTTGAGTTACAGCAACTTTGGATCCGCTGATGGCCGGGATGCGGAGAAGGTTCGAGAGGCGGTCTCGATTCTTCACGCTGAGCACCCTGATCTCATTGTGGACGGGGAAATGCAGGCCAATGTCGCCCTCAATGGAGAACTGT
>CACAUH010000011.1 GCA_902535565.1 uncultured Bacteroidota bacterium
AGCAGACAGGGAGGCAATGAGCAGCGGGACGAGGCTTGCTGTGGTCAGGTCAATCATGATGACCTCAACCGCGAAGACAATGGCGGCAAGCGGGGCTTTGAACATCGCGGCCAGCGAGGCAGTGGCAGCGCAACCGATGAGCACGAGTCGGTGCCGATAGTCCAAATTGAAACGCTCTGCCACCTCGGATGCGATGGAGGCGCTGCTTTGCACAGCGGGGGCCTCAAGACCCGCACTTCCTCCAAATCCCACAGTCAAAAGGGAGGTTGCAACGGGGCTGACCATGGACATACGGGACAGCCTTGCCCTCAGGCGGGAAATCGCATGGAGTGTAGAGGGAATACCTGGGCCGGGATGCCGGCCTCCAAACCCCCGACGCACAAGAAGGTGAGTGAGAACCAAACCCAAAATGGGCAGGATGAAAAGGAGTGCTTTGGAGCCCTCACCTATCGATGAATTGGGGAGCGAACGAAGCCAACCCACGCCGTTTTTCAAGAGCACCGAAAGGAGGCCTGCGATCATGCCAATCAGCGCGGCCAGCAGGACCAATGAGTTGGTCGGCCCCATTCTTTCCCAAGCTTGCTTCTGAAGGCGCTCGATTCGCCTGAAGATGCTGTTCCAGCCGTCGCCGTGTTGGTCTGTCCTTTGCTCTGACATCATCCCAGTCGGATGCGCACACCGCAGACGAGAATGTCGTCGACTTGTTCCTCTTGCGCGTCGTTTCGCCACGTTTCAATCCGCCTTCTCAACTCCACTTCTTGACGGTCGACAGGCAATGAGGCGAGTTCAGCCAAAAGCCCTCGGAAACGCTTGCGCATGAACTTTCGTCCACGTGGGCCACCAAATTGGTCTGGGTATCCATCGGAAGCACAGTAGATCATGTCGCCATCTTCTAGGGTCACTACCTGCGTATTGAATCTAAATTTTCCCGGTTCGAAACTGGCGATGGCACGCTTGTCTGGCTTTAATTCAGTGACGTCCCCATTTCGAACGAGGTAGGCTGGTGAGTTGGCACCTGCGAACTCCATCTTTCGTTCTTCCAAGTTGATGGACACCAGTCCCAAATCCATGCCGTCCGGGACTTGGTCTTTGGCCTCAAGGCTGCTGTCTTCCCCACGGTGGAGGACGTTCCGAGCCATTTCATTGAGGCGGTCCAAGATTTTTCCCGGCTGGGTATAGACCTTTCCGATGTGCTGCAGCGCATTGTGACCGAGGAGGCTCATGAATGCCCCGGGTACACCATGTCCTGTGCAGTCCACAGCGGCCATGAGACGCCAGGCATCAAGTTTGTGAAACCATGGAAAGTCGCCACTGACTCCGTCGCGCGGCATGTGAAGGACGAATTGTCGGTCGAAGACGCTCCTTCGGAGGGTGTCGCTCGGGAGGATTGCACCTTGGATTCGCCGGGCATAATCAATGCTCGAAGTCAAGTCTGTGTAGAGTTTTCGAATCTCCTCCCCTTGGGCCTCTAGCTGGTCCGTTTGTCGTTTCAGAACTTCTGTTCTTTCCTCAACCTTGGCTTCCATTTCGCGCTCGTAGCTTGCGAGGTCATCGCGCATTCCGATGAGGGTTTTGCCTAAAATGTCCTCCTCAGACAATGGGGTGTATTCGGCATCGAATTGACCCTGTCCCACCGCAGCGCTGAATTCTCGAGTCCTCTTTAGTCCGGTGGCCAGGCGATCCAAAGCTTCTGCCATCTCTCCGATTTCATCCTTTCGGGCGGACATAGGAAAGGGGTGGTCGACACCGCGCGACAGGTACATGAGCCTTGCGCGTACCTTTCTCAAGGGACGTCGGATGGCCCTGGTAACACCCGCTGCGATGGCCAGGCCTGCGAGGAGGACGAACAGGGAAATCCAGCGCACCAAAGCGTCCAGTCGTCGACCGCTGGATTCGACTTCTTGGTCTGTAACGCGAACAGCCTGCTCAAAATGCGCTTCGAGCGCATTCAATCCTCCTTCCATGGAGTCCAATCGAGAGCTCAGATCTTCTCCTGGATCAAAAGGGTTGTCCAAGATTTCATCGACTCGAACCATCGTCTCGAAGTCGGTGTCAAAATCGACCTTCCTTGTTCCGGGAGGCACGAGCCCCTGCAAATGATCCAAAAGGGCATCGGTGGCGAGGTGGTGTCGATAAAGGCGCTGATGCAACTCCTCAAGATGAGGCGATCGGGACTGGAGGTCGCTCAGCTTTGAGGCGAATCCAGCCTGGTGTCGATCGAGAGATTGGTGGGCGTCCACATGCAGGTGCACAGGTTCTGGAAGTCGCGCGACGAGGAGGGAATAGGCCCGCATGGCCTCTACACTTTGCAGGAGTTTCGCGAGATCGGCTTTTGCCATATCGAGCGCCACGGATTCGTCCAACAGGCGGGATTGTGTCTTCGTGGTTCTCGCAGTGAGTACAAAGAAGATGGCCAGTGTGGCGATGAACAATCCGAATCCAGCGAAAATTCGCGCGCCAATGGAATGGAACCAGTTTCGCATTTCAGTGGGCTCCCATTTCGGCGAGGTGTGCCTTGCACCATTCGGCCCGGTCCTGATTCAAAAGGGCCTCGGACACCACGGCAAGTGCCTCATATCCCGAGGCGCGTCCCGCGTCTTCCGAAATGGCTTTTTCCAGCCCCTCGGCCGCGAGGTTCCACAGGATGGCTGCCTGTTTCAGCGCAGAATCAACAGCGTCAAGGTCTTCCTCAGAAGCTTTGAATTGGCGAACACCTTGATTGTATGTGTGTATGGCGAGATTGTACAGCGAGCGAAACCGGTCTGGTTTTCTGGTGGCGGCACGCTCGTAACAGGTCCTCCCCCAATTGAACCAAGGTCCTGCTTCTGCTTGCTCAGTCTGCTCGGCTTGCATGAATGCATACTCACCCAACATTTGGTCCAGCAAAACTTCGTCGGGTTCGGCATCCCACTGAGGATCGAGAAAACGTTGGATGTCCGAATGCGATTTCAGGTGGTTCTGGGCAACATCTGCTTTACCCGGTTGACTGGAGCGAACGGCATCTCTGGCATCCTCCAGATGGGTGTCAGCAAGGAAAGAGAGCAGTGCCATCCTCTTGTCCTCGAGTTTCCCCTCTGGATCACGTCGGGCGCATTCCATGGCTGCGTCCGTTGCGGCAGAGCGTGCTTGAGAATCGGGGCGTCGCCCATCCCGAATGACGAAGAGCGATTTTTGGATGAATGCATGGACATACCAGCATGTGGGGTCCATTGATTCATCTGAATTCAACGCTTTCAGCATCACACCTTCCGCTTCTTCGTAGCGCTCAGCTTGAGCCATGGCGACCGCCTCGCGGGTTAGTGGTCCTTGAGCACTGCACAATCCCAAGGAGGCGGACAGCACAAGAAAGGCCAAGAAACAAGAAATGAAGTGGCGGTTCATGGACACAATTTTTGTAGGAAAGGAATGGGAAGCGTCATGCCTTTGGAGGCCAAGCCATCGGCGTCCTGTACAATACACAACTGGAGGTCATTTCCGACCTTCCTTCTCTTCAGTATGAGGTCGAAGCCCTCGATGCTTCCGCCGTCTGTAATGATGAGGGCATTCTTGTTGCCTTTCCGGTTCCAACGGTTCACAGCCTTTTGGAGGCCGTCATTTGCGGTCTCGCTAAGGGAAGTTCCACCGAGGAACAGCACGGTGAAGTCGCTGCGATCCGAAGCGAGGCGTTCTTCATCGAGCGACACGATATCCACTGGCAGCCCCGCAATGGCCCTTCCGTCTAATCTGGAGCCCAGATTCTCCGCCAAATCAGGCCATCCCACCACGGCGATGCGGAATGCTTCTCGCGAGGCGAGTTCGGGCCAAAACATTTCTCTGCCCAGCAAATAGAGGTACCGCCGGTACTGAATGGCCCAAACGGGAGAACGGTCAATCTCAGGGTCCTCCTTTGTTGCTGGCGCACCTGCAGCTCGGGCTCGCGGAATTGGGCACTTTGTGTCGGCCACTGCGGGCGCAGGAAGCACCCAGCAACCAAAGAGGAGACACAAAAGGAGAGGATGCCGCATGAAATGAACCGCTGATTTGCAAAATAGTCCGCGGCGGCGGGAATCAAACCTCCGGTTCCAGTTGTTCTAAGTCTCTGTCAAACAAATAGAGTCCGGCACTGTCAGAACCAATCATGGCCAACTTGTCGAGTATGGTTCGCGCGAGGGCCTCCTCTTCAATCTGCTCTGAGACATACCATTGCATGAAATTGTGGGTGGTATAGTCCTTTCGGGAAAGGCAGAGGTCGACCACTTCATTGATGCTGGCCGTCACCTTGGTTTCGTGCTCTAATAGCGTTGTAAAGATCCCCTTCAACCCATCAAAATCAGCTTTGGGCGCCTCAAGAGCAGGGATGTCGGCTTTGCCACCACGCTCGTTGACGAAACGAACCAGCTTGAGCATGTGCTGACGTTCTTCATCGCTGTGTCTGTATAGAAAAGCGGCGGTGCCGTTTAGGCCACTTGTTTCTGCCCATGTTGCCATTCCGAGGTAAAAATGCGAGGACCTAGCCTCCATGGCAATCTGGTCATTGAGGGCTTTTTCGATTTGTTTGTCAATCATATTTCAGAAAATAATGAAATAAAGTAGGTGAATAAAAGTTATATAAGAAACTGAAATACAGGGTAAAAGGAGAAAGAACCGGTGTGTTTTTCACTTTGTGTGTTGCGTTTCAGCGGTGAGTGCCGAGCGAAGACGATAAATGGCTTCAAGCCATTTAAGATCGCCTTTGTCTGCGATGGCGGCAAGGCTTGCCTCCATAATTTGCATTGGTTGGATGGCCGTTTTGTTCCAGTGTGAAAAGATTGCCTGTTGGATCAGCAAGCCGTCTTGCACGGCAACATACCGAGATTGACGTTGCCCCAGTATTCTAAGCCTTTCTACAAGCCCCGCCGTGACGAGCATGTTCAGTTGGTCACTAAGCCCGCCCCTGCTGACATTGATGGACGCGATGAGCTCATCTGTGGTCAGGGGATTCGGGCTGACAAGCAACAGGCCGTGTATTTTTCCAGCGGTGCGGGTGAATCCCCAGGGGCGGAGGATTGCCGGCCACTCTTCTAGGAAAAAGTTGGCTGCTGTGGAAAGTTCTTCCAGTTGGTTGACTTGCACGGTGCTAATGTTTCAAAATAAATTGAATTTACAAGGATAAAAATAATCTCTTAGGAGACACAATGTCAATAGGTTGTGAATTTCCTTGTAAAAGTTGAACTAAATATTCTGACCACCTCGGGCCAATGAGGACGCCTCGCGTTCCCAGTCCGTTGAAGAGGTACAGCCCATCGATTTGAGGCCAAGGGCCCACGGCCGGCTTTCTGTCTCTCGAAACAGGACGCTCACCAACTTCATGAGCTTCAATGGCCAAATGGGCGCATCCAGGTGCTTGCTGCTCAAGGGAATCCATTAGGAAACGCGCTGTCTCTGGCGTTGGATTTAGATCAGTTCGGTTCCACTCATAGCTGGCCCCCAAACGCCATTGATTGTGTGCCACGGGGAGGGTCCACTTGCCAAAGTTGAAAATGTGGGTTCTAGGGGGATGGGAAGGAATGGAGGTTGGGTTTCTCAAGGTCAAAATTTCGCCACGGTTGGATCTGATATCTGGTCCGGGGGCAGAATTGTCCCGTGTGACGGCGCAACCGCGACAGTCAACAATAGCATCCCATGATGAAGCCAAGCTGGTTCGAGCATTGTCAGTTTGCCATCGTTGTATGCTGAATCGCCCCAGTTGTTGCAGCCTGTTTCGCCACGCCAGGACGAGCTTGGGCACATTGACCCACCCGCCTCCGTTGACGACACCAAAACCATGCCCAGTTGATTTCACGGCATCGGGAAACCGTTCAGTCATTTGCGGCTCCTTGAGGATTGGTTCAATCCAGGGCAGCTGTTCGGCTTTTGCATTCCATTCGTCCGCATAGGCTGCATTGGGAATGCGTTTGAGTATGGGCAGAAAGTGAAGGAGCTCTGTGTCTAATTCGCGCTCAAGCTGCCGATAGGTGTTCGTCAATGCGTCGAGGTGAATGGCAGCGTCCCATACTTCGAGGATGCGGCGGAAAGACATGGGGTTGAACATGCCCGCTGCGACGGAAGAAGCTGCGGGCGCACCAGAGTCAATAACGTGACAGTCCCAGCCCTCCCGGAGTGCGGCATGACTGATGAGGGTACCGGCCAACCCTTGGCCCACCACGAGGATGCGCATGTCAGACGGTTTCGGCCACGACGCCGAGCGACTTGCCGACCTTTTCAAAGGCGTTAAGGGCCAAGTTCAAGTGTTCCTTGGTGTGTGCTGCACTCAATTGAACGCGAATTCGGGCTTGTCCTTTTGGGACCACAGGATAGAAGAAGCCAATGACATAAATGCCCTCGTCGAGGAGCGCATCGGCCATCACTTGACTGAGCTTAGCATCACCCAGCATCACGGGCACAATGGCACTTTCTCCATCTTTGAAATCGAGTCCAATTCGACTCAGGCCATCCTTGAAATACCGTGTGTTCTCCTCTAGTCTGTCGCGCAGCTCAGTGGTTTCGTCGAGCATGCGGAACACCTCGATGCTGGCTCCAACAATGCTTGGGGCAAGTGAGTTGCTGAACAGATAGGGTCGGCTTCTCTGGCGGAGCATTTCGATGATTTCTGCTCTGCCTGTGGTGAACCCGCCCATGGCACCTCCGAGTGCCTTGCCAAGTGTCCCGGTGATGATGTCGACTCTGCCCAATGCATTCCGAAGCTCGATGGAGCCGCGGCCTGTTTTTCCAATGAATCCAGTGGCGTGACATTCGTCCACCATCACCAGTGCATCGTGTGCTTCGGCGAGGTCGCAAATGCGGTCAATTTGTGCGACATACCCATCCATGGAGAAGACCCCATCTGTGACGATGACCTTGAATCTGTGTCCGGCTTCGTTGGCTGCCTTGAGTTGCTTTTCGAGATCGTCCATGTCGTTGTTCGCAAACCGGTATCGCGCCGCCTTGCACAGCCGCACACCATCGATGATCGAGGCGTGATTCAGGGCATCCGAAATGATGGCATCTTCCGCAGTCAGCAAAGGCTCAAATACGCCCCCATTGGCATCAAAGGCGGCCGCGTACAGGATGGTGTCATCCGTGTGGTGGAATTTGGCGATTGAGTGCTCTAGCTCTTTGTGGATGTCTTGGGTGCCGCAGATGAACCGCACTGAACTCATGCCAAAGCCCCGCTCGTCAATGGCCCTTTTCGCCGCGGCGACAACCCTCGGGTGGGAGGACAGTCCGAGGTAGTTGTTGGCACAGAAGTTGAGCACTTCTCGGCCATCATCAAGCTGGACAACAGCATCCTGCACCGAATGGATGATGCGTTCCTTCTTAAACAGGCCGTCTTGTTCGATGGAATCGAGCTCTGCCCGGAGGTGGGCTTTCATTGAACTGTACATGCAGACGAAGATAGCCGCCGGGCCTTCACCCCTCTTCTTGGTCCAGCCGGACGATCTTGTACATCATGATCCGCTTGTCCTCCACACTCCTGACCCTTTCAATCAGGTTTCGGCCAAACCTGGCCTGTGCTTCCGCATTGACCAATTGGATATAGCGGCTTCTTCTGGAGCGGCGGGTTTCCAGAGATTCAACCTTGTCGAGGTCAATGATCTGGTCGAACGCGGCGGACCCCATTTGACGACCGCTGAGTAACAGCATGACTTCGGTTTCCTTGGAAATGGAAATCCGGGTCATACCCCCGTCTGACGGTTCCACGAGAATGAACGTTGTCTTTCGGCCTCGCAACGCTCGATCCAATAGCAATCCCACGAAGGCGATGGTCATGACCGAGGCCAGAAGCCAGGCCCAAATGTCTTGATTCTGCTCTGCTTTATTAGGATCAACAGGAGGGTCGGCAGGAAGAATCATTGGGGACCAAGTTGCGCCGTCAACCAGCGAATCCACAGACTCGGACAACGTCACACCAGTGTTGAACAATTTGAACAGGCGGTTTCCCTTCCACGCGGTGTAGGTGCCGGATACATTGCCTGTGTTCGCTTCCATAAGGCTGGCGATTCGAGATGGCACATGGGCAAAGTTTAGGTCCGAGGTTCGAATGACTGTCAAGCTGGACCCATTGCGAAAAATCGTGTAGTCTCTTAAGGAGTAAACAATTTCGGTGGCATCCACCTTGCCCATATTGGGATTGACCATCCCCTACCATTTGAATTCGATAGATGAGTGCGGCAAGAAATAGGCGGGAATCAAATCGACTTGGGTTTGGGTCTCGCTCATCGGGTAGAGAAACCCTATCCCATCCTCCAAGGGAATGACACAGGAAATTTCCAGTCCTTTCGGAGGATCAGCCGTGTCATACCGCTCCATTTGTAACGTCTCTCTCGAGTGATAGAGCCTTTGGGTATGGCGCATCCAGTTTGCATGCCCATTTTGAAAGTACAGGGTTCCGTTTCGCCAATAGGACCTAGAGTGATGGTTGTGGCCGTTAACGATGCTGCGACTGGAGTTGGTGCGACCACCATCGTAGCTGATGTAGCGACAGTCACCTAGAATGTACAGGGCGGATTCGCCTTCTGAGGAGCGAAGAAAGTACACGCCCTTGTTGTAATTCTTGGCCCTCGGAGACTCTGTAAACAGAGCAAGAACCCATCCAAGCCGGCATTCAGCAAGCTGTCCAGCTGCTCCTCCCGAGTCCAAGTGAGGGGTTCACCAGGGTACCACCACCGGTTGTTTTCGCTGTGTCGCATGGAGTCGAGGGCCGCTTTCCCGGATGGCGCAGCATCACATGACTGACCAGACAAAGGACCAATCAGGCTTAAAAACAGAAGAAGGAATGCGTGTTTCGATCGCATGTCTATTGCTTGACAATATCGCAATTCAGTATGTGCAACCGCCCCTTGCATCGGGGCGCTAACTTCGCCACCATGAGTGCGAAGCCTGCCCGGACACTGGTTACCTCGGCGTTGCCATATGCCAACGGCCCCATCCACATCGGTCATGTCGCTGGTGCCTATCTCCCCGCGGATCTGTATGTGCGCTACTTGCGTCTTAGGAAGCGAGACGTTGTATGGGTCTGTGGATCTGATGAACACGGTGCTGCCATTACGCTGCGGGCCCGAAAAGAGGGTACGACACCCAAGGCCATCGTTGACCGTTATCACCTTGAGATGCAAGATGCCTTTCACGGGCTGGACATTGCTTTTGATCACTATGACCGCACCTCTTCTCCAGAGCACCATAGGTTTGCTCAGGATTATTTTCTGACCCTTCTCGAGAAGGGGGCCTTCACTGAGGAAACGAGAAAGCAGTTCTATGATCCGTTGGAAAAGCAATTTCTGGCGGACCGCTATGTCCAAGGGACTTGTCCGAAATGTGGGCACGACAAGGCCTATGGCGACCAATGCGAAAAGTGCGGCTCTGCTTTGTCTCCCGAGGAATTAATCAATCCCGTCAGCACATTGAGCGGAATTGCCCCAGAATGGAGGGAAACAACGCTCTGGTATTTGCCAATGGACCGCCATGAGGATTGGCTTCGGGATTACTTGGAAAGCGGAACCCTTAATGGGGAGGAACACCACGATGCCAAAGCTTGGAAGTCCCATGTAACGGGCCAGTGCAAGAGTTGGATTGATGGCGGCTTACAGAGCAGGGCCATGACCCGAGACTTGGACTGGGGCGTTCCGGTACCGGTAGAGGGTGCAGACGGCAAGGTGCTTTACGTCTGGTTGGATGCGCCCTTGGGATACATAACGGCCACGCGCAACTGGGCAGAAAAAAAGGGGGTCGATTGGGAGCCATATTGGAAGGACGAGGACACACAGTTGGTGCATTTCATTGGGAAAGACAACATCGTTTTCCACTGCATCATCTTTCCCATCCTCCTCAAAGAACACGGCGGATATCTGCTTCCGCACAATGTTCCAGCCAACGAGTTCATGAACTTGGAAGGGGACAAGATTTCCACTTCGAGGAACTGGGCAGTTTGGGCCAAGGAGTACATCGATGACTTTCCAGGACGGAGCGACGAGATGCGCTATGTCTTGGCGTCCATCATGCCCGAACAGAAGGACGCAGAGTTCACTTGGGAGGACTTCCAGTCGAGGGTCAACAATGAGCTCGCGGATGTTCTGGGCAATTTCGTCAACCGGGTGGTCGTGCTCACGTCAAAGTACTTCGATGGCAAGGTTCCTCAGGCCAGTCAGCACAAGACGGAAACGGATGAGGCGCTCTGTGCGCTTATGGCATCCACGCCAGCTGCAGTTGGGGCCTCGATCGAGAAGTTTCGCTTCCGCGATGCCCTCCAGCATGCGATGGCCTTGGTTCGCGCAGGCAACAAGTACCTGACGGAGGAAGAACCGTGGAAGGTCATGAAGACGGATCCACAGCGGACGGCGGATATCCTTAACCTGACCCTTCAGGTAACCGCCAATGCTGCAATCGTCTTGTCCCCCTTCTTGCCGCGAACAGCGAAAAAAATGGCCGAAGCATTGGGTACTGATCACCTTCCGTGGGATGCCGCTGGAGGAGAGGTTGTGCCCGCCGGTCAGCCCTTGGGTGCCCTTCCCATTTTATTTGAGAAGGTCACGGACGAACAGGTAGAGGAACAGCGCGCCAAATTGGGCAATCAAAAAGGTGAAGAAGGCATGCGAGATGTAGATGACGAGAAGGCCCAGACAACGTTTGAGGATTTCCAGGCCATGGACCTCAGGGTTGCAGAGGTGATCGCCGTCGAAAAGGTCAAGGGAGCGGACAAGCTCCTTCAACTGACAGTTCGCACTGGCTACGACGAGAGAACCGTGGTCAGCGGCATTGCCGAGCACTTCTCCCCAGAGGAGGTTGTCGGTAGGAAGGTGATGCTGCTCGCCAATCTCGCACCCCGCAAGATTCGGGGCGTGGTGTCTCAGGGCATGGTGCTCATGGCGTCGACAGAGGATGGAGGACTGAGGTTCGTGACGCCTGAAGAGGGTGCTGAACCTGGCGACATTATTCGGTAATCAACATCCGCTTGACCCGTCCGTTCTCTCGGCGCAGAATCACGCGTCCCAATGAGGGTGTGGTGGGGCGGCCGAGGACATCGAACCACATCGGGTCTTCTTTGAACGCGCCCGATGGAGGAGGGGGATCGACCACGCCGGTGAGACCACTCCATTCCGTCCAGGTCCAGGCACATCGCTCCGTGGGGGAGCCGGCCATCCATCCCTCGTAGAGCCGGAGCTCCAGAATAAATGGGGAGGCCCAAGTGCTCAGGTCGTTACCAGATACATAATCGAGGTAACGGTTATGGGGCCCGAGTTGGCCGTCGAAGCCGAAGGCGTTTGGCGCGGCGGACACATTTTCTGCCGCCACCATTGTGCCCGCTGCGTCGAACAGGGCAAACCCCGCATAGCCAAACCAATGTGTGGTTTGGTAATCGGCGTTTACTTCCACCTCCAGGTGCCCTAAAGCTGCATCTCCGATGACCACAGGGGCCACTGCAATGGAGTCGCAAAGCCCAACAAGTTCCCATTCCCCTTCTCCGCAGGCGGCGGCTTCACAGTCCTCGAGGGTCTCGAAAGGGACGACTCCCCCACAGCCACCCCAAGTGAATTGGGCACAGGTCTGGAAATCTTGGTCGAAATACCAAGCCGGGATTGCCGCTTCGCATTCTCCTGGGTCGGGAAGCAGCAAGCAGGGATTTTCTTGGGCCAGAGCCATGGCCCCACAGAAGCACAAAACGAGTGCCAGTGGGGCTTTCATGATTTACGGAAGCGTCCGGTCCGCTGGAGGTACTCAGCGATTTGAATGGCATTGGTGGCCGCTCCTTTCCTCAGGTTGTCCGAAACAACCCACATGTGCAGCCCCTGTTCGTGCGAAAGGTCTCTGCGGATGCGGCCGACAAAGACCTCGTCCTTTCCCTCTGCGCGCAATGGCATGGGATAGAGGTCGGCCATGGGGTCGTCCTGAATGATCAACCCTGGCATCAGCTGCAGGGCCTCCCGCACATCCGGCACGCTAAAGGGCCTTTCCATCTCCAGATAGACACTTTCGCTGTGTCCACCTGCGACGGGCACCCTCACGGCTGTTGCACTCACTTCCACTTGCGCGTCGTCGAGGATTTTCTTGGTTTCGTGGTGAAGCTTCATTTCCTCCTTAGTGAAGTCGTTCTCTAGAAAGATATCACAGTGGGGGAGGCAGTTTCCGTCTATCGGATGCGGATAGATTCGGGTTGAATCGACTCCATTTCGTTCCTGTTGAAGTTGGTCGATTCCCGCTTGTCCAGTTCCGGTAACACTTTGGTAGGTGCTGACGATGGCGCGCCGGATGAGAAAACGGTCGTGAAGTGGCTTCAGGGCCATGACCAATTGGATGGTCGAACAATTGGGATTGGCAATCAAAAGGTCCCGATCGGTAATACTGTCGGCGTTGACCTCGGGAACCACCAAAGGCACATCTGCATCCATTCTCCATGCAGAGGAATTGTCGACGACAGAGCAACCCCTGTCAGTAAAAGCCCGCGCCCATTGGCGGCTCACGTCACCGCCGGCGCTGAACAAGGCCAAGTCTGGGCCTTGTTCCAAGGCCTCTTCGACGGTCATGACTTCGATGGATTCTCCCTTGAAGTCCACCGTTTTCCCTTTAGAACGTTGACTTGCCACAGGCAAGAGGCGCTTGATGGGGAACTTGCGTGCTGCCAATCCTTGGATGATGGATCGGCCCACCAGTCCGGTTGCGCCGACGACAGCGAGGGTTCTACCGTGTGTGGATGCCATGGTCTCCAGTTTTTTTCGTTTCCGTCTTCAAACCCCTTGCGGACGTTGGAATCAGGCACGTCAAAGGTAAGAGGTTGCCCCCATGCAGAGTCACAACCGAGGTGCAAGGTCCATTGGGTGGTTTTTGGGTGCTTTTTTCTTGTCTCTTTCCCAAACAGGTTTAGGACAGCCGTCAAGTTCCCCACGATGGGTTATTGGGGCACTTCACCCAGATCCCACCCCGGACTTGGGGGCGCCGGGGGCTGAATACCTCGCATTATACGCACTCGGTGAAGGGACCGGGCTGGACACCGAGGGTTTGGTTCTTTCATGGAATGGCCACCAGAGGGAATTGCCTGATGGGCACTGGCCAATGGGAACAACGCTCATTGTCCATCGAGAGGCGGACAGCAGTCATTTTCAAAATGTTCCTGATCCTGTCATTGGATTGGCCTCTTGGCCCGCCTTGGTCAATGGTGGCACCCTTGTCTCTGTTGTCGACTCAGCGGGTTGGGTCATGGACGCTGTCCTCTATGATGAGCAAGCCTTGGAAGGAGGCGGGCGGCCTTTGCTTAGGAAAAACCCGGCCGCATGTGGGGCCATGGCCAATTTTGCGCCATGGTCTGCAGGAATGGGTTTCTTTTCTCCCCTTCACTTGGACCTTCCCCCTCTCGGTGTAACATGGACATGGGAGGCTTTGCAGGCGGGCGCAGAAGAAGTTGAACGACTTCTTGTCCGCGCACCGGGTCACATGGAGTGGAGGTTCCCCGGCCCTTTGGACCCGAGGTCCATGCTGGAGGCACAATTGGATATTGCAGGGAGTCCCGCAGAAACCCTCATTTGGGAATCAGACACTGTTCTGACCGCTACTTGGAATGGCAGGGTGGGTGGAAACGTGACGGCCTCCTCATCAGGGGCACCCACCGTTCGGTTGGGTCCTGTTCGGGCATGTGGCTCCGGTGGGGCAACCGGTGAACTTCAAAACGCCTTGGCCGTGCATCCCTTTAAGGGAGAGGTTCACGTGGTCGGCTTGTTGGCTGACCCATCGCCCCACGACCCGTTTTCACCGAGCGAACGGGTCACATTGTTCAACAGTTCTGACAGAACATTGGATGCCGCCGGGTGGAGCTGGGGTGGAGCCCGTTTGATGCGCCGCAGGTTGATGGAGGCGGGTGTGGCAGCGGAATTCAGTGCCACAGAGTTCGAAGGTTGGCCAGGCCTGTCCAATGATGGTGGAGACATGACCTTGACTACACCAGGTGGATCGACATTGTCGTCTTGGTCTTGGTCTCCCTGCTCACATTCATCCGACGCACTGGACGGAAAGGGCATTCCTTTGGAACGAGCCCCCAGCCCCACATCTGCGTGGCAAACCGAAGGCCATCCGATAGGGGGTCAGGAACCGGTCGTTCTCGGCTTCGGATGCGTTCACGATGGGTTGGGACAGGTTGCTCAACTTCAGGTTCACGTGCACCTTCCGTCGGCCTTTCTCAGCGAATCGGCCTGGGAGGCAGTGATGCCCGATGAAACGACTTATGCGTTGGAGGTCATCCGGTCTTTGCAAGGATCGAACACCCTTGTCTTGGGCCGTTCTGATGGCTTGGCCCTGCCTCTGCAGTGGCCTGCGGGTTGCACATTGAAGGGGCGTAAATCGGGACGCCATGGGGCAGGAACGGACTCCACTGCTTTAGCCGACTGGTCTATTGATGTCGGGTGCCCGTCGGAGACCTTGACAACCCCTTTGGATTTAAGGATAACCGAGGCCTTGTGGGATGCAAAGGACGGCGGAGGTGAATTTGTGGAGGTGAAGAATCTGGGGCCGTCACCTGTTGACTTGGGTGGTTTACAGGCCGCAGAAGAGGCCGCGCCGCAGCCGGGAGACTGGCGAACGTGGGTGGAGGAAGGCGTTTCACTTGTGCTGAGGCCTGGGGAAGTGATGGCTTTTGGTCGGTGTCCTCGATGGTACCGAATGGGTCATGCCGCGGCCGGACCGGCCTGCTGGCCGGCGGCTTCTTGGTCCACCCTTCCCGATGATGGTGGGACATTGGCCGTCCGGCTTCCCTCTCAAGGTTCTGAACCTTTTGATCGGGTGTCTTGGGATTCTGACATGCGCGGCCCTTGGTGGTGGAAATCGGATGGTTGGTCTTGGTCAAGGACAGGGTCGGAGCTGTTCGATTGGGTGCCTTCATCAGACGGGGGCTCCCCAGGGAGCAAAGGGTCCGCGTTCTCTCTGGATTGTGATGGGCGTCATGTGCCGTTCAAGGTGG
The DNA here is from genome assembly GCA_902535565.1 of uncultured Bacteroidota bacterium. The sequence goes on from CACAUH010000011.1 coordinate 14,936, forward strand.
AAATCGGGCTGGATGGGTTGCCCGTTTTGCATTGGGAATTTCCATCCCTAGGACATGGAATTCTTCTCAGGATGGTGGAGTGGCCGAGTGGGTGCCTTCGGGCCAGTTTTTTGATGGAATCTGCGGAACTGGCCGGGCATTGGGCATGGGATGGGTTCGATTCTCAAGGTCTGCCGGTGCAGCCAGGGGGTATGTTGTGGGACCTTCGATGGTGGGGCAGGTCGTGCAAGGGGCGGTGGCGCACGCACCTTCGGGTTCCTGGCCACCGCTGACTTTGTTCGCAGGTGTACTTCTCCATACACGACATTGCATCCATGTTTGAAGGAACCTTGCGAACGGTTCAGGAGCTGCCCGGGGGGTGGTGGATGGGGTGGTTCCTTCTGGCACTGGCCTTTGGCCTTTTTCAACGGGTCCAGCCGAACCATCGACATTGGATGCAATGGGCTTGGACCGATCATCGGCTTCTCGTTCTTGAGCTCGGAGACAGACAACGCATGCAGGCTTCTTGGGTGGTGGCGAATCTCTTGGCTGGGCTCGCCTTGTCCATGGCTGTGGCGGGCATGGTTTCCGTCTCCAATTCGGCCATTCCTTCTTTATTTATGGTCCTGCGGCTGTTTTTGGTTTGGAGCCTTTTGATGGGCTTGAGATGGATGGTTTCCATGCTTTGGAATTTGCATGCCGGAGATGCGCATGTGGGTGAGATTTTCCTATTGAATCACAGGGTGCTAATGGAGTCCATTGCGTGGGTGGTTGCGCCCATTGGATTTGTGTGTTCTTGCTGGGGCCCTGACGCAAGTCGCGTGGGCATTTGGATTGCTGCTGCAACTTGGACTTTGGGTTGGATTTTGCGGCAGACACGGGGCCTTATTCAGAGTCCCCTGTTCAGAAAACAACCCCTCCTCGGGATGCTTTACCTTTGCGGCCTTGAAATCCTCCCGGTTGCGGTCCTCATCCGCACGTGGCAGGGATAATCACATGGGAACGAAGGTCAAGACCATTCTGATTTCACAACCCAAGCCGTCAACTGAACGGTCGCCTTACTTTGATTTGGCCGCGAAGCAAAAGTTGAAGATTGATTTTCGCAGCTTCATTCATGTAGAGGGCGTGAGCGGACAAACGTTCAGGCAGGAGCGAATTGACTTGGGAGAACACGGCAGCGTCATTTTTACCTCTCGGAATGCAGTAGATCACTACTTCCGCATGGCAGGCGAGTTGAGACACGAAGTGGCGGATTCCACGAAGTACTTCTGTATCAGCGAATCCACAGCGCATTATCTTCAGAAGTACATCGTCTACAGGAAGCGCAAGATTTTCCATGGGCAGCTCCGGTTTTCCGAGCTCATGACTTACATCAAGAAGCACAAGAAGGAAAAGTTCTTGCTTCCATGCGCGGACATTCTCAAGGCGAGCATTCCAGAGACATTGGAAGAACAGGGCATCGATTTCACAAAGGCAGTGATGTACAAGACTGTGTGCAGCGATCTGTCCGACCTGTCAGATGTGAAATACGACATGCTTGTCTTCTTCTCGCCCTCGGGAATCGAGAGCCTGTTCAAAAACTTTCCGGACTTCGAGCAAGGGCAGACCAAAATCGCCGTCTTCGGTCCAACCACCCGAAAGGCTGCGGAAAGCCACAATCTTCGGATTGACGTGTCTGCGCCGAACCCGAAGGCTCCTTCGATGAGCATGGCCATCGAGAACCACATACTCGGCAAGGACTGAACGCTCTGGAGTCTCAAAATTCCCAGTTGGACCGCGGTCAGGCCCGGGAGCGCAGCCTGAAGCGAAAAGTGGTCATGGACCGTGTCTTTGCAGAGGGCCACACTGCAAAGGCATTTCCTCTTATTTCTCGTTTTGTAGGCGTCACTAAAGACGGTCCTGCCCCAACCCGGATTGCCTTCACGGTATCCAAGAGGCGTTTTCGAAAGGCTGTCGATCGCAACCGAATTAAGCGCCTGATGCGTGAAAGTTGGCGGAATGGGCGTTCCGTGTTTGAAGAATCCATTCCGGAGCGTGACCAGTGTGCTGTGGTGCTCATCTTTGTAGGCAGTGAAATTCCGACTCAAGAGGGCATGGACCGGGCGATGAACCGGCTGCTCTCAAAGATGAATGAAGCCCTTTCCGACCCCGAATGAATCGATACCGCTTGTCCCGCAAATTCACTGTCCTTGCTGCCCTCGCCCTCGCTGTGATCGGCATCCGGGCGGCCTTGCCTTCTGGAACCTATTTCGAGGTGACCAAACACCTTGAAATTCTCACTTCGGTATTTCGCGGTGTGCATGAGTTTTACGTGGAGGATCCCGAGCCTGGCACCTTGATGGGTGTCGCTATTAATGCGATGTTGGAGGAGCTCGACCCATACACCGTGTATTACCCTGAGTCGCGCATTGAAGACATCCGCTTCATGAATACGGGCGAATACGGGGGAATAGGAGCCCTAGTCCAGCCCATAGATGGCCAGATGACCATCATCGAGGTATACGATGGATACCCGGCGTATGAAGCGGGTATGATGCCTGGCGACATCGTGCTTGATGTTGACGGAAGGGCCGTGGAGCCGACCATGGATGTCGAGGCTGTTTCGGATCTGTTGCAGGGGGAATCAGGCAGTGCCGTGAACATCGCCGTTGAGCGTCCATATGGTGGAGGTCGGCTTGAATTCGAGGTGGAGAGGGCCAAAGTGCGCATTCCGGCGGTGCCATACTCTGGTATGCTCGATGACCGCACGGGCTATATCTATTTGTCCAAGTTCACCAGGGGTTCCGCGGGTGAGGTTCGAAAGGCACTGATGGCGTTGAGGGATTCTGCAGGGATGGAGCAGTTGGTGTTGGACCTGCGAGGAAATGGAGGCGGTCTGCTTAATGAGAGCGTGAGCATTGTGAATTTGTTTGTCCCAAAGGGCACAGAAATCGTGTCCACAAAGGGAAAAAGCGAGAAGTGGAACAAATCCTACGTCGCCCTTGGTCGCGCTACAGCGCCTGACTTGCCGCTTGTTGTGCTTATTGATGGTCAGTCTGCAAGTGCCTCGGAAATCGTCAGCGGCACACTGCAGGATCTAGACAGGGCAGTGGTTGTCGGCATGGAGAGTTTTGGAAAGGGCTTGGTCCAGCAGACAAAAGACATGGCCTTCAACACCCGCCTCAAGGTGACCGTAGCCAAATACTACACGGCCAGCGGACGTTGCATACAGCGTCTAGATTACGGAGGGGAGCGAGATGCCGAAGGCAAAGCCCTTGCCCTGTCAGATTCTTTGCTTCGGACCTTCCATACCATCAGTGGACGTCCCGTTTTGGAAGGCCGGGGCATACAGCCCGACATCGAGGTCGAGACCCCGTTTATGTCCACCCTGCTCCAGCGTCTTCTCGACAATCACGCGGTGTTCGATTACGCCACATCCGTGGCCTCTCACCTAGACAGTGCGGATGTTCCCGATCCGGTTTCCTATGCGCTCAGTCCTGATGATTGGACGGCACTAGAAGCTCATCTTCAAGACAAGGGTTTCACCTACACGACCGAGAGTATGGCGGTTTTAGAGGACCTCAAAGAGGTGGTGGACATTGAGCAATATCAAGGGGTTTCCTCGGATGCTATGAATGCATTGGAAGCAGTATTGAAGCCCGACCTTGGCCGCGATTTGAGCCTGTTTGAAGTGGAAATTCGTCAGGCCATCGAAGAAGAGGTGGTTTTGCGCTTCCATTTGGCCGCGGGGATGGTGGAGCGCAGCCTGACGAAGGATCCAACGGTGCTGAGGGCCCTAGACGTCTTCGGAGAGGAGCTGGTCTCCATTATCGGCGATGGGAGTGAAACCAGTCCCGAAACGCTTGATAAGCGCTGATGGAGTCTTCTTCGGTCAGGGACAGGCTTTGGACGGCGGCGTGGTGTGCCGTGGCCCTCGCCTTTCCTTGGTCGAATGCGTTCATGAGCATTGCGACTGGAATCCTTGGTCTTGTCGCGGTCATCGAATGGGCAAAGCCAATTTACCGCGCACCTGAGCGCCGATATTCTGTGTGGTCTGGCTGGGCCTTGGTTGGGGTGGTATTGTTCTCAGCACTTTCTTCTGCTTGGAGCAGGGATTCATGGATGGCCTTCGACGATGCCCGAATCAAGTTGCCCCTCCTTGTGGGAGGGCTGGCCTTGCTATCGGGGCGGGGCGGGGCGGTCCTTCCCCACTACGCGAGTCGGGTCATTTTGAAGTGCGCTGTGGTGAGCGCCGGCATGGCCACACTCTCCCTCGTGTTTGTGGACGCGCTCGACGGCGCTCCTTATGGAGGTCGCCAAGCTTCTCGTTTCATTTCACATATCCGGTTTGGACTGTGGTGGGCTGTTTTGTTGCCATGGGCATCGAGATGGTTGTCCAGAACGGAAGCCCTCATTGTCCTTGGATTGGCGATGTTGACGTGGTTTTGGACTGAAAGCCTCAGTGGGTTTCTCTGCGGATTGTGGACTGCGGGATTGTGGGCCCCGATGCTGTGGAAGGGGAAGGCGAATCGGGCACCCAATTGGCCAGAGCCAAAAACAGCCTTGCTCAGATTGATTGCTGCAAGTGCCCTCATTGCAGCGGCCGGTTTTGCCTTGCGGTCGGCGTTGCCGTCCGAATATCCCCGAGCGGAATCATTGCCTAAGTTGACCGCAGACGGATCGGAATATGTGCACTACCTCCAACGTCGCGTCACAGAAAACGGACACTTCGTGTGGACTGAAATCGCTTGGGGAGAGTTGGCGGAGTCTTGGACAGAGCGCCACAAAATTCCTTTTGAAGAGGTCAAAGGGCGGTTGATTCGGTTTTTGGCATCAAAGGGGCTAACCAAGGACCGAACCGGGGTGCGGGCCCTTTCAAAAGCAGAGGTGCAGGCAGTGGCGGAGGGCGCCACATCTGTTGTGGAGTGGAAAGGGCTGGGGTGGAAGAAGCGTTGGAACCGAATGCAGTTCAATTGGGGTCAATGGCTCGACGGAGAGCGGACCGGGAATGCAAGCGTGTTGGCCAGATCCGTGTACCAAGGGGCCGCTTGGGATGCAATAGTCAACTTGCCTCTAACCGCTCACGTGTTCGGCTTGGGTTCCGGTGGATCCAAAAGTGCCATGCGTTCAGCTTATGACCGGGGTTTCCCCGATTGGCCGCAACACATGCGTCACCGGCCACACAACCAATGGTTGAGCATGTGGTTGCAGTTGGGGTGGTTGGGTCTCATTTTGGTTGTCGCTTCCTGTTGGTCGGCCCTCCACTGTCCTTGGGGCATACCGGGCGTTGCCATCTTGTGGATGTCCTTTGTTTTTGAGGACACATTAGAGACCCAAGCCGGGGTGACACTGGCAATTTGGATTTTGGCCTTGTCGGCCCTTATTCCTTCAGATCGGTAGTATCGAGGAGCTGGATGCAAGCCGCCAGCACGTCCTCCACAGAGAGTTCCAGTTGGCCTGAATTTGTTTGAGTTTCGGAAATGCAGATGTGCACAGAGGGCCCAAGTGGCGCCCATCGCCTGGGCCATTCCGGTGCGTGCTTTCCATAAAGGCCTATGCACGGTGTTCCCAGTGCAGCTGCGGTATGCAACGGGCCTGTACTTGACGCAACCACCAATGCCGATTGGGATTGCAGGGCCATCAGTTCTTGGAGGTCCAATTGGCCAAACAGGTCCATCACCTTTGGGTGCTGCGAAAGGTGGGGGCGAAATGATGCGCGCTCTTGCTTTGTCCCAGTCAACCCGACCGTGTGACCAATCTCAGCCAGCCTGACGGCCAACTCTTCAAACCGATCAGGTGGCCAGTTTCCCGCGCTTCCATTTGAGCCGGGGTGAAGAAGGATGGGGCGGGCACCCATTTGGGCCTTCAAGGGAAAGGCGGGTCCCTGCAAAACAGGCGCAGTCAGACTGGTTTGTCTTCGAAATGTTTCATCGGAATCCACACCCAAGGAAAGAAGAAGGCGGAGCCCATGCCACGCTTCATGTCCACCCGAGGCCTTTCTGCTGTCCCAACACCAAATGTTCGCATGCCGAATGCCTGCCCATCGCCTTCCGCTGGCAATTCGTCTCGGGATACCAGCCCGGGCTGCAGCCCGCATCACGGATGAATCGGGGAAGGCGTGAACCACGACATCATAGCGGCCCTGTCGCATCGCCTCCATTCCTGTCTTTTTTGGGTCGTCTGCCATTGCAGAGGTCCATTCTAGAACGCGATTTACCCCCTTTGCTTGGCGAGCCACAGGTGCCACATAGTTTCGGACGAGCAGGTCAACTTCCACGCTTGGAAATCGGTCTTTCAATGCGCGGACCATGGGAAGGGTTACGACGAGGTCCCCGATAGCATCCGTGCGGGCAATGAGCACTCTGGAAGGCACGGCGCCCCCCCCCCGCTTGGAGCATCCGCAGGCGCGCATGCTTCCTCCATGTGGCCCATGCACTCCGCCGCGAAATTGTCCATCCTGTTCGCCCGTCCAGAAAGCCCCGTTTGATCACAAAGGACTTGAGCCATTGCGCGGCCACCTTCATCAGGGCAAGCCCAAGTGTAGAGCGGTTCCTCCGTTTGAGCTGGTCTTCTGCCCAGACCTTGCCAAACCGTTCAATCTGTTGCAGGTGGTCTGAGGCGTATGGGTAGCTGTGGTGCTCAATGTGTCCAGCGATTCTGGTTACACTGAAAGGGGCCTCGAAGGTCAAACGCTCGTGGATGGCACCTTCCCATTGCGCTGACCCAGAAGGCCAAAGCCGAACTTTCCAATCGGGATGCCATCCACTGTGACGCACCCAGTTTCCACAATAGCGGGTCAGTCGGTTGATTTCTGCAGCCCTCCATTCCCCATTTTCGTTTTGAACTGGACCCGAAATGTGACGTCTGATGGCGTCTTTTGATTTGGCTGTGAGCGCCTCGTCGGCATCCAAACTGAGGGTCCATTCACCTAATGCAGCTTGATTGGCGTGGTTCTTTGTGGCAGACCAACCTTGCCATTTGCAGGGGTATACACGCGCACCATGGGCCTTTGCAATGGCTACAGTTCCATCCGTACTGCCCGAATCGAATACCACAACATCATCGGCCAATCCAGAGAGGGAATTCAACAGACGGGGAAGGTTGTCGGCCTCGTTGAGCGTGATGACAACCACGCTGAGTCGCACCTTTTGGGTGGAGGTTGTGGGGGTCGGATGAGGTTCCAATGCGCTTGTGTTGAGGCCCGGATTGGTGAGGAATGGCCATGCTCTGTTGAAAACATAGACGCCGCCGGTACCGCGGCGAAGGTAGTTTTGAGGCGCTATGCGTGTATTGATACTTGGATCCGGTGGTCGGGAACACGCCATCGGGTGGAAAATTTCCAGCAGTTCCCTCCTTGAGGAACTTCAGTTCGGACCGGGAAACGCGGGCACGGCAGCCCTCGGCGTCAACGTTGATTTGGACCCACTTGATTTTGATGCTGTGGAAGCCCATGTCAGGGAGCAGGATATTCACATGGTCATCGTCGGGCCAGAAGCCCCGCTCGCAGCTGGCATTGTTGACCATTTTGCCAAGGCCAAAGGGCTCGAGTCTTTGGCGGTTATAGGACCTGGAAAGGAGGGTGCACAACTCGAGAGCAGCAAGAAGTTCGCCAAGGATTTCATGAGTCGACACCGCGTCCCCACTGCGAAGTTCAAGGCCTTTTCAAAGGGTCAGACCCGCGATGCACTTGCGTTCCTCAAGACGATGAAGGCTCCCTATGTGGTCAAGGCCAGTGGCTTGGCCGCTGGCAAGGGGGTGGTCGTTACAGAAGACCTCAAGGAGGCAGAGAATACGGTGAGAAGCATGCTCAAGGGAGAGGCTTTCGGAGCAGCGGGAAAGGAGGTGGTCATTGAGGAATTCCTCAAGGGTGTGGAAGTCTCCATGTTCGCTGTGACCGACGGAGAGGCTTGGCGGCTGCTTCCCTCAGCCATGGACTACAAGCGGATAGGTGAGGGCAACACGGGCCCAAATACAGGCGGAATGGGGGCCGTCAGCCCCGTTCCCCACGTCACCCCGGAGTTCATGGAAAAGGTCAAGAACCAAGTGGTGATTCCCACCATCCGGGGGATTCAAAGGGACGGAATTCCCTACAAGGGATTCTTGTTTTTTGGCCTCATGAAAGTCCAAGGAGATCCCTACGTCATCGAATACAACTGCCGTCTTGGAGACCCGGAGACCCAGGTCATCTTGCCCCTGCTCGAAACGGATCTTTTGCACCTGATGGACGGCCTGTCCAATGGTCTTTTGTCCGAGATTGGTGTCTCCCTTTCAGCCAAGGCCGCGGCCACTGTGACCCTCGCGAGTCAGGGATATCCCGGGCAATATCCCAAGGGCGTTTCCATAGGGCTTCCAGGACCTTCGGATATAGATGAAGCCCAGTTGCTTTTCCATGCGGGCACAGGAGAAGATGGGGACAGTGTTGTCACCAATGGGGGGCGTGTTCTGGGTTGTGTTGGCCTTGACGCCGAACTGGAGAACGCGGTCAAAAAAGCCTATGCCCTGGCGGACAAGGTGGAATATGAAGGAAAAACCCTTCGCACCGACATTGGCACCGTGGGGTGATTTTAGAGCCGCCTTTTTTATTTGTGTCGGGCGTCAGATGATGTCGCCGTTCTGGCGGGCCTGTTCGGTATACTGGCGCTGTTTCCGGAGCCAAAAAACCAAGCCGCACAGGCCCAGGACAATGACACCAAGATTGAAAGGGACAAGAATCGGGACCAAAAGGGTTTCGAATGTCCACTCAACGAATTTCCCAATGGGGGTGATGACGTCTTGGAGGTTCATTGTCAAGGTTTACTGAAACAAAAATAGTCACCTTTGGCCATGCTTCGGCTCCTTCAGTCCAATCAACCCGCTGCTTGGGTCTTTGTGCCGCTGACTGCGGTCTTGTTGTGGTGTATTTCGGCCATGGAGCGGGGGGCAGTTCCCGAAGGAGAAGAGGCCCTTGCTTTTATGGGCATTCTGGCCTCTGCCCGGACGATTCACATGGCCCACCTTGAATCGAGGATGAGAACTCGCCCTACTTCCATTCCGAGCTGGGTGTTTGTGCTGTGGACCGTCCCTTTGATTGCCGGTTCTCCGGTCCGGATGTGGTGGTCTGGGTTTTTTGTCTTGGCGGCCCTTCGCTTTGCATTGCGCCTGCCTGAAGAAGAATCCGGTCGAAAACAAGTCTTGTTGTGGATGGGTGTCTGTCTTGGCATTGCCGGTGTGCTTTGGCATTCCATGTCGGTATGGAGCCTGCTCCTTCCATTGGGTTGCATCGGCCTTCGGCCTTTTCGTGCAGCAGAAACCCTTTCTCTTCTTCTTGGTTTGGCTGCTTCTTGGGGAATTTGCTTGGTCCTTCCGTGGCTGTTGCGGATCCCGTTTCCGTTTGTTCAGGTTGAAGCTGGAATGCATTGGGCTGAATGGCGCATACTCTGGATCTGGGTCGTTGTGGCGTGCATTGGGTGGTTGTTTCGACAACAATCGCTTGCGAGGGCGACGGCCCGACAGCGGTCGGCGAGGCGCTTAACACAATGGATATCGGCTGCTGGTTTTTGTTTGGCGTTCTTTGGGGAGGAAGGGGGAGCACAATGGTCGATACTGGTTGCATTCGGGGGCGCTTTGTTTTGCACTTGGACTGCTGGCTGGTGTTGCCCGCCAAGTTGGAAGGGAACCCCCTACGTCCCCTGGGCGTTGCTCATATTGGCCTCGATCGCTGCTGCATGGCCCATGGTGCGCTGTTGGTGAAACCCTGACGTGCCTCGGGCCGTAAGGGGCCCCATGAAGCACGTCTCCACTGTTCTCTTCGTTGTCCTCTTGTCCACAGTCTCAGCGCAGACAGGGGGAGGGAATGTGGCCTCCAGTGGTGTGGTGGCCTCCACAAACAGTGGTCTTTGGACAGACCCTTCAAATTGGGACTGTGATTGCGTTCCAGAAGCATCTTACGAGGTGACCATTCTAGGAGGGCACGCCATTGAGGTGGTGGCTGCGGATACCGTCAGGGTCAAGTCCATGTCTATATCCGCAGGTGGTGCGCTTACGCTGTCCGATGATGTCCGATTTGAATTGACGGCTTCACTGGCATCGAATGGTGACCTTCATGGCTCTGGTCGCGTGGCCTTTGTCGGCGAGGGACCCCAGACCTGTGGGCCCGCTGTCTTGAAGTTCCTCGATTGTGGAATGGGGCAGCTCACGTTTGTGGATTGGGTAAAAGTGACGTCCGTTTTGGATCTCTCCACTGCCAATGTATCGACCGAAGGATTCTTGGTATTGGAAGGCGACGCGGGCATTACTTCTGCCGGAGGCACATTGTCAGGTAATGTGGAGCGGCGATTTGATTGGAACAAGACCAGCCCGTACACGTATCAAATGGGGACGGGAATGCAAGGCGTCACTGCCAGTTCCATTTTGGACCAGCCTGACGCAGCCTATGTTAAACAGTGGTTAGAGGCGGGCACGACCTACCTGAGCCTGGTTGGCACGGATACGCTGTTAAACGGAGAGGGATACACTTGCTCCTTGCCGGTTGGAACCTACAGCTACCTGTTTGAAGGTGAAGCCGTCCTGAACGCGGACTTGGCGCTTTCGGCTGAGGCAGCCAGTGCCTCTTGGCGCGGATGGAACCTGATGTCAAACCCCCTGACGGGATTTGTCGATTTGGCGGCAACCTCGACGGCGGGCCCGGGATCTTTGGGGGCCTTGTATCAATGGGTGGACACACTACAGACATGGGTGGCCCAGGTGGATGGCGTGGGTCAGTATGGACGGGCAGGCATCTTGGCGCCCGGAGAGGCATTTTGGACGATTGCGGACACAGCTTTTTCTTGGTCTTTTGATGAAGCGAGCCTTGTAGAAGAGTCTGCATGGAAGACCCAATCGGGAAGGCTTCCGGACGGTCTGTTGGCTTTGGAAATCAATGACGGGCTGATGACCGAACAATGCGCCATCCACTTCGGCGGAGGCAATGCTGCCTTTGATCGGTCTGAAGACGCACCATTTTCTGCAGCTTTCAGAGGGCGAAACAACCTCGATTTTTATTCCCAAACATCTGACTCGGTCGATGTGATGGTCAACTCGACCAGCAATGTGAGTCAAACAATTCCTTTGTGGGTCAAGGCCGGGTCGGGTTCTATGTTGACGCTCGAGGCGCCGGATATCGCATCCAACTTGTGCTTGGTTATCGAGGATGTCGAAACCGGATGGACTGGTGGTATTGAGCCCGGATTTAGCTATGAATTTTCCACGACGACATCCTCTGACCATCACCGGTTCAACGTCGTGGTCGGCAGCGCGATATCCGCGGAAGTGTCCGATGCTGCGTGCGAAAGCGCCCAGGATGGCTCGGTTGCCATTTCGGGGCCGGATTTGACGACCGGTTTTTCGCTTGTTGATGCGCTCGGAAATCCCGCAGGGACTTTTGCGGGGGAAGGCAACGCTGGCATGTATACCGGGTTATCTGCAGGAATGTATACCGTCACCGCCTTGACGGAAGGTTGCGCCAACATTGCTCAGTCCGTGGAGGTCGGGGCCAATGGGTTGGGTGACTCTCCGTTTGACATCGTGGCGATGCTCGACCACATCGGTTGCTACGAGGATGCAGGCGGCGTGTATTTGGACATCGAGGGGGGTGTTGCCCCCTACACCGTGTCCTGGAGCCATGGTGTTGAGGGAAACACAATCGATGTGCTTCAGGCCGGCATGTTCTCGGCCACGGTAACAGACGCGGCAGGTTGCCAGGACACCACATCTGTTGAGGTTCTCGCCGCACCTCACGTTCATGCCAATGTTGAATTGGAGGAGTCCGTGGTGACCTTAATCGACGGGGTGGCCGAAGTGGGCTTTGTGAATACCAGCACGGGGGCGACGTCATACCAGTGGAGTTTTGGCGATGGTTATACGAGTTCGGAAGAGCAGCCCGTGCATGCTTACACCGCTGGGGGCTCCTATACGGTTGGACTGAACGCATGGAATGACTATTGCTCCGACACGCATCAAATCGTTGTGACGGTCGAGGTCATCAGTAGCGTTGGGTCTTTTTCAAGTGGCGTGGATCCCCAAATTGAACGCCGTTTGGACGGGTGGTCGGTGTCCCATTTGGAGGAGGCTTTCTCACTAGAGGTGTTTGATTTGACCGGGCGACAAGTGCACCAAGTTCGGGGGTTGGCTGGCGTGCCGGTGCAGCTGAATTCAGCTTCAATTCCGGCCGTGGCCCTGATTCATTGGGTGGGTGAAAACTCAGGCCGGCAAAAGACTTGGCGATTGGCCCGTTGATTCTCCCTCGGGATTGCGAACTTCGCTGACGTGAAAGTCGGCGTCATCACCTTCCCGGGGTCCAATTGCGACCACGATATGGAATATGCCCTCGGCACGGAACTCGGGTTCCAGGTCGAGCGGCTCTGGCACAAGGACCGCGACCTCAAGGGGGTCGACCTTGTGGTTTTACCCGGTGGATTCAGTTACGGAGACTATCTCCGCAGCGGAGCCATCGCGCGTTTTTCTCCCATCATGGATGAAGTGGTGGCCCATGCTGGACGGGGAGGGCTCGTCCTCGGTGTGTGCAATGGCTTCCAGGTCCTGTGTGAAGCGGGCCTGTTGCCTGGGGCCCTTCGCCACAATGAAAGTCGGAAGTTCATCTGTCGCAACGTCCTGCTCCGCGCGGAATCTTTGATGGCGCCCATGACAGCAGGGTTGCCGGATGGCCAGCCGCTCTGCATCCCCATCGCCCATGGGGAAGGCAACTATACCATTGATGACGCAGGCCTCGATGCACTCGAGGATGGCGATCAAATTTTGTTCCGCTATTGCGGTCCGGACGGCGGCATTGAAGATGAGTTCAATCCAAATGGGTCCGTGGACCACATCGCCGGGGTGTGCAACGCGGGAGGAAATGTGTTTGGCATGATGCCGCACCCTGAGCGCGCTTGTAGCGAAGCCCTTGGAAACACCGACGGCAGGGCCATACTTGAAGCGCTCTCTACAGCTGTTGCTGCGGTCTAATCAGGACTGACGGTTCGTCCCGGGTTCAAGTT
>CACAUH010000012.1 GCA_902535565.1 uncultured Bacteroidota bacterium
CGCATCCAAGAGGAGGGCAAGGCCGTTGACATGAAGTTGGGCCCCGGAGACATGTACCTCCATCCCGCCAAGGTTCCGCACAGCCCCATGAGGGAGGCGGGATCACTTGGTCTGGTGATTGAGAGAAAGCGCGCGGACAGCGAAATGAAAGATGGGTTGCTCTGGTTCTGTGATGGATGCAATCACAAGCTGCATGAGACTTACTTCGAATTGAGGAACATTGAGAAGGATTTCTTGCCGCGCTTCCGTGAGTTTTACGGCAGTGAGGCCATGCGGACTTGCAATGTTTGCGGGGAAGTCCTTCCCGCAGACCCTCGGTTTGTCGATGCCGATTGACGTGCAACCTTGGGCCTGTCTTTTTGGTTTTTAATCTGCTTCTCTTCGATTCTATGCGTGCGATTTTTTTGAGTTTGACTCTTCTGGCTGCGGCATTTGCGGCTGCCCAGCCCGTTCTGGTGGACGGCGATGTTTGTCTGGACATCGAGGTGGTGGCCATCCACACCGATGGTCCCCTCGAGGGCATGACGACCTATCGGTTGTATGTCACCTTGCCTGGGCCTGACGACATTGTGACCACGGTCTTTGGGGATCAGGAGCACCCGACCACCATTTGGACGTCTACTGAGTGGTATCAGGACGAGAATGGGAGCCAGTTTCCCTGTGCCAACAGTCCCCTGTTGTTTGCGCTTTTTCCCGAGTTGGAGTACGACAGTTGGTTGACCATCGGTATTGATGGTCCCCAAGACCCGGCTTCGGATGAGACCTGTCCCCAGTTGGTCATGAGCACAGGCAGTCCCTTTGCAACGGAGTTTGAGAATGGGTCGGGCTTTTCTATTAACGATGACATTGGGAGCGCTTGGTTTGTCCTCCCGACATATTCCAATGGCCTGCCCGATGAGAACGGGCGGGTGTTGGTGGCTCAGTTGACTACGGATGGAGAACTTGACGGGGTCCTGTATCTGCAGATTCTTCCCGCAGGAAACGGGTTGCTCGCTGAAATTGTTGAATTGCCATTTTATGGCGCGTGTGATGGGTTGGACTTGGAACAGTGTCCAGAGGAAATCGAAGCCGTGGACTCAGGTGACTGCGTCTGGGAATTTGAGGTGAGTGACTTTCAAGCCGGTGAGTCCGCCACTTGGTCTTTTGGCGATGATGTTGTCCAGGCAGGGCACTATGTTGAATATGCATTCGGTGGTGATGGTGAGTTTCCCGTTTCGGTGGCCTATTCCTCCAACCTCTGTCCTCAAGGGGTGACGCTCCAAACCACGGTGGAGGTGGTTGGATGTGACCTGTTGGATTGTGGATTGGAACTCGATGTTCAAATGGTGGACAATGACAGCGTAATCATGGTGGTCCCGACGGGATATCCCGAGGGCGTTGAGCTTGTCTATACCTTGAATGGGGAGCTGTTTCAGGAAGGAGGGAGCGCAATCACATTGCCTTTTGGAACGGGTTCTGCGCCTTGGGAGGTTTGTGTGGGATATGTGTCAGACGGTTGTCCTGAAGGTGTCGTTGTTTGCACAGGGTCGGACGATCCTGAATCGGGTTGCCTCGAGTATACGGGTTGTCCGGATCAGATTTGGGTGGAGGATGCCATCGACATGGTGGCTGGTGGGTTTTATGCCTCTGGTTGCGATCAGGTGCTGAGCATCTGCGAGTTCATCGATGCTGAGATTGTGTCTTGGACTTTTGGAGATGGTGCAGGAGCGGAGGGACAAGAGGTTGAACATGTTTATCCTGGAGACGGTGTCTATGATGCTTGTGTGACCTACGTGAGCCCCACCTGTCCAGACACAACCATACTGTGTGTTCCAGTGGAGATATCCGGCTGCTCCTGTCTGGATGAGGATGAGGCGGAACTGGTCTGGTTCCCAAACGAAGATGCCCCCTGTTCAGGCACCTTGTGGATTGAAATGGTGCAGCCAGAAGATTTCAGCATCTTCTGGGATTTTGGAGACGGCTTGACCTCCACGGGGACTTGGTTTGGAACCGAGCATCACTATGCAGAATCGGGCACCTATGAAACGTGTGCTACGGTATTCAGTCCGGGGTGTCCTGAAGGTGCCACTTTTTGCATGGCGGTTGTAATCGATGGATGCGAAGCCCCTTGTGAACCTGCAGTCATTACGGTCAACCCGGACAGCGCAACCTCAGGGCTTTTTGAATGGTCTGTGTTTTCTGAAGGGTGGTCAGACGAGGGGAACATGTTCTCCATTCCCCCTTCGAATGAGGGGGTTTTGGAGTTCGGCTTGTGCCTTTCTGATGGATGTTATGAAGTGCAAATAGGTCCTTATGGAAACAACGAACCTGGCGTCGGTTTTGATGTGGGCTTGGAAGCGCCAGGTGGAGGTCTTGTGTACTTTGAAGAAGGCCCTTTTTTGGCCCCGGACGGGACGCAAACGTTTTCGTTTGGTGTTGGAGAAACGGGTTGTGAATCTGAGCCCTTGGAGTGCAGTTTGGACATCGAGGCTGTTTTGGAATCCGATGGGAGTTGGACCTTGACTGCCGTGACGGACTCTGTCCAAGGAGAGAATTTCACGTGGTTTCTTTCCGATGGTTCAATCCTCAATGGTCAGGCGATCAACCATGTTTTTGCTGTTGGGTCCGAGTTTGAAACGGCCTGTGTGACGGCAGCGTTCTGGGATTGCGAAGAGGTGCTCAGTCAGTGTGTTGACCTGGTGGTTGAGGGGGTGTGCGAAGAGGTGGAAGTGACATTGGATGGGGAGACCCTTGCTGAATTGACGGCCGGGCTCTCCATGGCATGGAGCCTATACGGTAATGCGTTTGATTTCGGCGGCGAGTTGGATTTGGATCCAGCGGTTGGAGACTTGGGAAGTCTTGTCCTCTGTTTGCCTGAAGGGTGCTATGGGATGTCCTTTGAATTTGAAAATGGGTCGGTTTTGGATGGATTGCCCGGCATGACCCTTTCCCTTTCCGTGGGTGAGGAGGAAGAGGTGAATCTTGACATGTCCATCTTGGAGGGTACAATCGAGTTGGAATTCGGGGTAATGACCGATTGTGGGAGTGCGGTTCTGGAAACACGCGCCCCTTTTGGTGGGCTGCAATTGCACCCGAACCCGGTTGCTGCGCGGCTTTATGTGACTTGGCCTGAGGCTGTGCCAGATGGCGGTTTGACTTGGAAGCTTCGAGATGCCATGGGCCGCATGGTCAGTTCAGGTCAGGCGGTGGCAAGCCATTGGGAGATGGAGCTTGGCGGCCTTGTGAGGGGCACCTATTTCTTAGAAGTCGAGGGCGGTGCTACACGTCAAGTTGGCCGGGTGATGGTCGCCCGCTGAGCGGGGCCTATTTTCGCGTAAATCCGGCGAGTCCGGGGGCCGGCTGATTCGGTCCTGTTACGGTCGGAATATCCTGTTTCTGCATGAACTACAAGCGATTCAATGACTATTCTGGATGGGCGGTTTGGCTGGTGGCCACCACCGTGTATCTCCTGACCATCGAACCGACCGCCAGTTTTTGGGATTGTGGGGAGTTCATTGCCTCCGCTTACAAGCTCGAGGTGGGTCACCCTCCAGGAGCCCCGATGTTCATGCTCCTCGCCCGGCTGTTTTCGATGTTTGTTCCTGCCGTATACGCAGCCACAGCTGTGAATGTGATGAGTGCGATGGCGAGTTCGTTTACCATTCTCTTTCTGTTTTGGAGCATTACGCACTTGGCACACAAGCTCAGCATGAGCCGCTGGGATGAGGGACAGACCGAGCCGACAGCTGGGCAGCGTCTCGCCATTCTCGGCAGTGGTGCGGTGGGTGCGTTGGCTTATACCTTCAGTGACAGCTTCTGGTTTAGTGCTGTAGAGGGCGAGGTATACGCGTTGAGTTCCCTTTTTACCGCCCTCGTATTCTGGGCCATTCTTAAGTGGGAGTCTCGCGCCGAAGAACCCGGAAACCTCCGTTGGATTGTACTCATCGCATATCTGATGGGCCTGTCTATAGGTGTCCACCTCCTGAATTTGCTGGCCATTCCAGCGATTGTTGCGGTGTATTATTTCAAGCGCAATGAATTCAAGTGGATCACATTCATTGGCGCATTGGCCTTGTCTCTTGCCTTGTTGTTGTTTGTTCAATTTGGGCTCATTCAGGGATTCGTCAAGTTGGCTGCCCAGTTTGAGTTGGCCTTTGTCAACAGTTTCGGCATGCCGTTCAATACCGGGGTGATTGTGTATCTGCTCTTGGTGACGGGGCTTCTTGTTGGGGCCTTGCGTTACAGCCGCAAGAAGGGCTGGTGGCAGCTCAATGTGGCGGCATTGTCTGTGGCCATGATCCTCGTGGGTTACAGCACGTTTGCCCTCATTGTGGTTCGTTCCGCAGCAAACCCTCCGATGGACGAGAACAACCCCGAAAACCTGTTTGCGCTTCTCTCTTATCTCAACCGGGAGCAGTATGGTGACCGACCCTTATCTGAAGGCCAGTATTGGAACTCCCCCAATGACATGGAGGACCCATATGAGGATGGAACCCCGACGTATTTCCCGAGTCACAGCGTCTATAAGAAGCGCGGCACGGTGGACACCAGGGTGGCCACTTTCCGTGAGCGGTTTGCTGCAGAGAAATACGTTGAGGAAGGCGAAGGCAGTTTCACCATTAAGCAGGAATATGTAGACAGTGGCGAAAAGAAGAACGGCCTGCCGAAGTATGACAGCCGTTTCACCATGCTCTTTCCACGGATGTATTCGAGCCAGGCGAACCACGTGGGAGAGTACAAGAAGTGGTCCAACTACAAGGGGTGGAATGAGACTGTGGCCTTTACAAGTCCATTGGATGGCGAGGAACGCGATGCCGACGCCTTCGAGGCCCACCTTGGCTCCCGGATTCTCGGGGGAAACTTGGAAAAGGACGAGCTCAATCGAACCCTGAACAACCTATATCGGTCCTTTGGCCAGCGCTTTGGAGCCAACTATGAAGTGCGATCCAAAACGGAAATCATTGTGGGCCGAGGCAACCAGGCTCGGTTGGCGGATTTGGGCAATTCTGAGGTGCGCCGCACCTTGGCGCAGCTCATGATGGAGGACCTAGCCAAAGGATTGGACAGGGGGCGGAGCCATGTTCAAACCCTCCAGCGCTCGTTGAACAGCATTGAGCAGCAAATTCGGGTGGCAACACAGAAGGCAAACCGCACCCGATCATCGGAGGACATTCGAGAGGTGCAGCGGTTGCAAGGTCAGGCGGATCGCTATCACGAACTCCTCGTGCCATCTCAAGGGGAAAACCTGACCTTCTTTGCCCGATATCAAGTGGGTTGGATGTACCTGCGTTATTTCATGTGGAACTTCTCGGGTCGCCAGAACGATGTACAGGGGCACGGAGACTTCATTGACGGCAATTGGCTGTCTGGATTGGACTTTCTTGATGCCCAGCGTTTGGGCAGCCGCACCAATGTGCCGGTCAGTCGCGCAGAGGACAAGGCCCACAACCGGTTCTATCTGTTGCCATTGCTTCTCGGCATGATTGGATTGGTCTTTCAGGCCGTCAGGGTATGGAAGGATTTCACAGTGACCGGATTGCTCTTTGTGTTGACCGGATTCGCCATTGTGGTGTACCTCAATCAATATCCGCTTCAGCCAAGGGAGCGCGACTATGCCTACGTTGGGTCCTTCTATGCGTTTGCCATCTGGATTGGCCTTGGGGTCTACGCCCTCTTTGATATGTCGGGGCACCTCAAGGGCAATGATTTGGGCATGGCCATTGGGGCCCCGTTTGGGTTGGCTGCCCTGCTCTTAGGGGTGGAAGTTGCCACTGGAGGAGCGCATACACTGAGCTATGCAGTGATGTATCTCGCAGGCCTCTCAGCTTTGCTTATCGGTTTGGCTTTTGCGCTGGGACGATTTGGCAATGAAGGCCTCAATGCGGCTGTCTTGTCGGGCCTCTTGCTCTTGGTTCCCTTACAAATGGGGGCTGAAGGTTGGGATGACCACAGCCGCGCGGGGCGCCGCACGGGGGTGGACATGGCCAAGAACTACCTCGACAGTTTGGCACCCAATGCAATTCTGTTCACCAATGGGGACAATGACACGTTTCCGCTTTGGTACGTGCAGGAAGTTGAGGGATACCGCACAGATGTGCGTATTGTGAACCTGAGCCTGCTCAACACGGATTGGTATGTCGAGCAGATGAAGCGCAGGGCATACGACAGCGCTCCCGTTCCAATTCAGATGGGAGAACAGCAGTATCGGCAGGGCACCAGAGATATTGTTTTGATGGACCCCCCAGTTAATCCAGATCGTCCATACGCTGACATTGAGGCGGCGATGCAGATGGCCTTGGATGATGAGGACATGGTGGATTACGGAGCAGGGCGCAAGTATGCTCACATGCCGTCCAACAGTTTCCGTGTGCCGGTGGACAGCGCTTATGCATTGAATTCCGGTCTTGTGTTGCCGGAAGAGGCGGGTCGAATGGTGGATGCATTGGAGTGGACGGTGACCGATGGAAACGGAACGCCGCGTCAGTATGTGCTGAAGAACCAGTTTATGGTCATGGAGATTCTCCGTAACAACAACTGGGAACGCCCCATCTACTTTGCGGTGACCATTGGGCCTGACAGCTATGTAGGATTGCAGGATTACTTCCGTCTCGAGGGCCTGGCGTGGCGTTTGGTGCCTGTCAAGTATGGTTCTCGTGGTGGGCAGCCTTTGGGCATAGCGCGCGACATCATGTATGAGAACGTCATGGAGAAGTTCCAATGGGGCGGAATGGATGCTGAGGGGGAGATATACATGGACGAGAACAACCGAAGGATGGCCACGAACATTCGCCTTCAGATGACCAATCTCGCTGAGTCTTTTGTCCAAGCAGGTGAACCTGACAAGGGTTTAGAGGTGATGGACTTGCTTCTTCGTTCCACGCCATCGAGAAACGTGCCCTTTTCTCGGGTCATGTTGCCGGTTGTGGAACTGCTATCGGAGATTTCTATGGATGAGACCCTCTCTGAGGCGGACCGATCCCGGGCCGCTCAACTTGCCATGCAGGTTGGGTCCGAGTTGTTCGCAGACTTGACTGACGACGTGTCGTATTTCATTTCGTTGGAGGATGAATATTACTTCGCCTCGGACAACAGCATTCAGATGGCGATGGCGGTGAGCCAGCGAATAGCTGGGGCGCTGCAGGATGCGCTATCAGATGACCCGGATGTGGTTGCGATGGGCACGCTCTTGACCCAGTTGCGAGGGGACAATGCTGACCGCAAGCGGGGGCAGTTCTCGGATTCTGGCGCGTTCAATTCGGAGGCCGCACGCTGATGGCACATCAGGTGGCGAGGGTGGCAATCCTGGCCAGTGGGTCGGGCACCAACGCTGAACGGCTCATTCGGGTTGCAGCCAAGGTTGAGTATGTGGAGGTTGTGTTGGTGGTCTGCAACCAGCCGGGCGCGGGCGTCTTGGATCGCGCGTCGAGATTGGGTGTTTCTACTTGGGTAATGGACAGGTCGGCCTTGGCTTCTGGACAAGTTGAATCGCGTCTGAAGGAGTTGCAAGTTGACTTTGTAGCATTGGCAGGATTTCTCATGAAGGTGCCGGATGCCCTTGTCGCGGCGTTTTCTGGTCGGATGTTGAACCTTCACCCCTCCTTGCTTCCCGCCTTTGGCGGAAAGGGGATGTACGGGCACCATGTGCATCGGGCTGTCGCTGCCGCTTGGGCTGATGGTACAATTGAGGCTACGGGCATCACACTGCATTGGGTCGATTCTGAATACGACACGGGCCCGGCTTTTTTTCAGGTGGAGGTGCGCCTTGAAGTCGGGGACGATGCAGACACCATCGCCGGTAAAATCCAACAGCTCGAGGCGGAACACTATGCGACAGAGACCTTGCGTGCCATTCGGGAATCGCTATCCTTGTCGGGCCCGGAAGTGGGTTGAATATTCGATATGGAACTGAATTGGACAGAACTCCTCAAGTCCACCATGGTGATGTTTGCCGTGATTGACATCGTGGGCTCTATTCCCTTTTTGCTGGACATTAAAAAGAGGACGGGGGACATTCATGCTGAAAAGGCAACGCTTGTCGCCATGGGCATTATGCTTGCCTTTCTTTTTCTCGGAGAAGGGGTGATCAATTTTGTGGGCATTGACATAAACTCCTTTGCTGTGGCCGGCTCCATTGTGATGTTCTTCATGGCATTGGAGATGATTCTTGGCATCACTCTGTTTGAGCAGAGCCCTCAGTCGATGAAGACGGCGACCATTGTTCCAGTTGCTTTTCCGCTGATTGCTGGCGCTGGGAGCATGACCTCAATCATTTCGTTGCGTGCTGAATTTGCAGTGGTGAACATCACCTTTGCCATTCTCCTAAACATGGCTCTTGTTTATCTCGTCTTGCGATTGACGGGCAGAATTGAGCGTCTATTGGGAGAGGCTGGCATCGCTGTTTTGCAGAAGGTCTTCGGAATCATTCTTCTGGCCATTGCCGTCAAGTTGTTCTCCGCCAACGTGGCTCAATTGTTTCAGGTGCATGGCTGATCCTGTCGTGATTCATACCGATGGCGGTGCATCTGGCAATCCGGGCCCAGGCGGCTATGGCGCCATTTTGCAATGGGGGGGGTACCGAAAGGAGTTCACGGCTGGATACCGCATGACGACAAACAACCGCATGGAGCTTTTGGCGGTTATTGTCGCTCTTGAGGCGTTGAAGCGGGACGGCACGGATTGCTGGGTGGTCAGCGACAGCAAGTATGTCATTGATGCGGTCGACAAGGGTTGGGTGTTCAATTGGGAGAAAAAAGGCTTCCAGGGCAAGAAAAACTCCGATTTGTGGCAGCGATTCCTGAGGGTGTATCGCCGTCACAATGTCCGATTTGACTGGGTCAAGGGCCATGCTGGAAACCCCATGAATGAGCGTGCGGATCACCTCGCGGTGACAGCATACCAGAAAAAAGGCTTGCTGGTTGACGATGGCTACGAGGCCACTTTGTGATCAGCTGAATCCGTTTTGTTTGAGGGCTTCCGCAGCCCATCGGATGCGCCGGTATTTGCGCGGCACTGCGCCGTTGACTGCCGCTGCCGGTCCGTGATTGCCGGCGGGAACGGCGAGTCCAATGGCACAGAGAAACAGGCCATGCCCACTATAACGTGGCGCGTCTTTAATGCTGCACCCAGGCGCAGCATGCTGGTCCTCGCCGACGAGGGGGTGCCCTTCAGCGGCCAAGTGCCTGCGGATTTGATGTGTGCGGCCAGTTTTGGGGTGGACCTCGAGAAGGGTAGCTTCTCCATGCACAGCCAATGGGCCGTGGCCAAGGGCACGCCACACGGTTTGGCAGGCTTTGCCGTCCAAGGGCAAGTCGGACTGGCCATGTTTCATGCGCCCTGCCACCAGGGCCAAGTAGCGTTTTTTGACCCTGCGCTCCTCAAAGGCAAGGCCAAGAGATTGCGAGGCTTTTAATGTGAGTGCGACGCACACCCACCCTGATGTGGCGCGGTCCAACCGATGAACCGGGTGGGGCGCCGGCATCCCATCAGGGGCATCAGGGCGCAACCTCCTATGCCCTTCGGGATGGCCTGTTTGCGATTGGAAGGCGACAATGGCGGCGAGATTCCGGAGACCAGGTCCACTGGTCGCGAGTCCGGCGGGTTTCCACACGAAGGCGAAATCGGCTGATTGAGGACGAACGACATTCAGTTTTTGAGTTGCAACACGCCCAGGATTGGGCACCTCTGACGGGATTGCCTTGTATTGTATTTGGTCTCCTTCGCAAGTGCGTAGGGCGGTATTGGCTGGTTTTCCGTTGCACCAGATCTCGCCCCGGTCGATGGCTTTTCGGCACGATTTTCGGCTGGGAAGCCACTTGGGAAAGAGGCCAACCAAGGCCTCTTGCATGCGTTGCCCATTCCTTTCAGGTCCGATTACAGCGGTTGCGCCTGCAAATTCTGCTTCGGATTTGGCTTCTGGGTCCATGAGCAGTCAAGTGTACGATGGCCTGCATTGTATTTTCGCATTATGAACATGGGTTCCGTTAAGACCGACCTGTATCAAGGTCACGATTACTACATGATGGATGACCTCCTCACGGAGGAGCACAAGCTGATTCGCGATGCTGCGCGCACGTGGGTTAAGCAGGAGGTCAGTCCAATCATAGAGGATGCTGCTGAAACGCAGGTCTTTCCCAAGCACCTATTGCCCGGTCTGGGTGCCATTGGTGCGTTCGGCCCATATATCCCTGAGGAGTATGGAGGCGCAGGGTTAGATCAAATTTCTTACGGCATCATCATGCAGGAGTTGGAGCGCTGTGACAGCGGCCTGCGGAGCACGGCATCCGTTCAAAGTTCTTTGGTGATGTACCCCATCTGGAAGTATGGATCTGAAGAACAGAAGCAGAAGTACTTGCCCAAGTTGGCCACTGGTGAGATGATGGGTTGCTTTGGCTTGACTGAGCCAGACCACGGGTCGAATCCCGCAGGCATGGTTACCCATTACAAGGACGCTGGTGATGGAGAGCATGTGATTCTCAATGGTGCCAAGCTTTGGATTTCCAATTCGCCATTTGCTGACATTGCTGTGGTCTGGGCCAAGAATGAGGAGGGTCGAATTCATGGCATTGTGGTCGAGCGCGGTATGGAAGGGTTTTCTACCCCTAAGATGACAGGCAAGTGGAGCTTGCGTGCATCTGATACCGGAGAGCTCATTTTTGAGGATGTCAAAGTGCCAAAGTCCCACATTTTGCCCGGGCGGTCAGGGCTTGGTGCTCCCTTGAGTTGTTTGGACAGTGCCCGCTATGGCATTGCCTGGGGAGCCATCGGAGCTGCCTTGGATTGTTATGATGCTGCCTTGCGTTATTCGAAGCAGCGAGAGCAATTCGGCAAGCCGATTGCAGCCTTTCAGTTGCAGCAAAAGAAACTGGCGGAGATGATCACGGAGATCACGAAGGCCCAACTGCTGACGTTGCGACTCGGTCAGTTGCGCAACGAGGGTAAGGCCACGAGTGCACAGATTTCCATGGCGAAGCGGAACAACGTCGAGATTGCCTTGCAGATTGCGCGTGAAGCCAGGCAGGTGCTGGGTGGAATGGGCATTACAGGTGAGTATCCGATTATGCGTCATATGATGAACTTGGAGTCGGTGGTGACCTATGAGGGCACGCACGACATTCACCTTCTGATTACGGGTCTCGATATCACGGGAGAGAACGCCTTTAAGTAAGGGGTTTTGGCTTGGTTTTGGGCCTTTAGGCGTCCTCTGTTAGCGGGTTTCAATTGGACTTTCGGTGGTCTGCGTCCTGAAGAAATGGCAGTTTCTCGCGGAAAACAAGGAGGTCTTGCATAGAGAGACTTGCTCTTAGGGTACTGGGCTTTCCAGTGTTTCCGGCATCGGCGAGAAGCTCACCGGCACCGTTGACAATGAGGCTGTCTCCTGAATACCGATGACCATTGGCGTCTTGCCCTGAGCGGTTGAGCCCGACCACGAAGCATTGGTTTTCAATGGCGCGCGCTTGGAGAAGGGTTCGCCATGCACCAGCGCGTATTTCAGGCCAGTTGGCCACATAGATGGCCAGGTCGTAGGGCTTGTCGTGGTGATTGCGGACAAAGACGGGGAAGCGGAGGTCGTAGCAGACCTGGAGCAGGATTCTAAACCCGCGGAATTCAAGTTCTACCCGGTCTTCTCCGGCTTTGAAATGGCGGTGCTCACCAGCCAAGGTGAACAGGTGTCGCTTGTCGTAAAATGTGGGACTGCCCTCTTTTGTGGGAGGGACAAACCAACATCGGTTTTTCGGGTGCCCTTCGACGTCGTGACAGCCTGTACTTCCGACAATGGCCGCTTGAAGTCGGTCGGCCCAAGCTTGCATCCACTTTAGCACAGCGGCCTGCCCTCCCTGGGGATGCAGAGGGGGCCAACTGAAACCGGTGGTGAACATTTCTGGCAGGATCACCACGTCTGCTGCCTCGCCTTCAAGTCTGGACAAGACCCCGTCGAAGTGGTGGAGGTTGGCGTCCGGGTCACGCCAGTGGAGGTCGGACTGGAGACCGACGATGTGAAGCTCAGCGGGCATGGTCGGACGCAATGTGGCACAGGCGCTCTATGGCTGCGTCCAATGTGGCGTTTTCTTTGGCGAAACAGACGCGGAGTTGTGGCGTTGGCGGTGAGAAGAAGGCCGACATGGGAATGGTGGCCACGCCGTGCGTGCGGGTCCATTCGCGTGCCCAGTGACCGTCGTTTCCGCTGATTAGGTTCCGAGCGTCGAGGACCTGGAAGAAACCGCCTGCAGCGGGAGTCCATTCCCAACCGGTCCCTTTCAGCCCCGTGAGGAGACGATCCCGCTTATTCTGGTACATGTTAGGCAGGCCTTTGACATGGGCCTTTCCCTCCTCTGTTGGCAGAAAGTTGGCGAGTGCTGCCTGGAGTGGCGCTCCTGTAGAAAAGACATCGTATTGGTGCACCTTTCGCAGCTCCGCTGTCATTGCAGATGGACCTGTGGCCCACCCGATTTTCCAGCCCGTGACCTGAAGGAGTTTACCGAAGCTACCGAAGGCCATGCCGCGCTGGCGCAGCGCTGGATGCTGTGCTAGGGAGACTTCACTTTTGCCGTCGTGGACAATGGGGCCGTAGACTTCATCAGAGAGGATCAGCGTTTGTTTTGTTTCCAAGTGATTGGCCAAGGCATCCATAAAACCTGGGGGACATACCGTTCCAGTGGGGTTGTGTGGGGTGTTAAGGATGACCAATCTGGTGCTTTGATTGATTGCATCGAGGAGGGCGTCGAGATGCCACTTGCCACTGGCTGTCAGCAGGGGGACTTCAGTTACCCGTCCGCCGGCGAGGGTGACCGCAGGCGAATAGAGGTCATAAGCTGGTGTTTGAATCACCACTTGGTCTCCAGGATGAACGAAGGCTTGGATTGCAGCGAACAGCAGTGAGGAGGCCCCTGCGCCAATGGTGCATTCTGTGGCCGGGTCGTATTGAGCTCCGTGACGCTGCGTGTGGTGACCGCAGATCCAATCGCGAAGGTCCATTCTGCCCGCCATCGGTGCATACTGGTGCACTCCATTTTGCAGGGCTTGAATGGCGGCTTCCACCAACCCTTGTGGCGGCGGAATGTCTGGAAAGCCTTGTGAAACGTTGATCGCCCCGTGCTGTTGAGCCAGGGCGGTCATTTCGGTGAAGATGGTGGTCCCCAATTGGGGCAACTTGCTCTTGGCATCCACCGTCACGGAATCAGCTTTCTAGGGTCTGCTTCACTTCGACTTCTTCGTAGGCTTCAATGATGTCTCCCACCTTGATGTCGTTGAACTTCTCGACGTTCAAGCCGCACTCGAGGCCTTTTTTGACTTCTTTGGCGTCGTCCTTGAACCGTTTGAGCGACCCAAGTTCGCCGGTGTAGACCACGATGCCGTCCCGGATAACACGGATGCCGTGGTTCCTGTGGATGGTGCCGTCTGTGACAAGGCAACCGGCAATGGTGCCCACCTTGGAAATCTTGAACGTTTCGCGGATTTCTGCAGTGCCAACGATGCGCTCTTCGATTTTGGCTGACAACAAGCCCTCCATGGCCTCCTTCATCTCCTCGATTGCTTGGTAGATGATGGAGTAGAGGCGGATTTGAATGCCTTCCTTTTCTGCGAGTTTTCTCGCGGTGCCACTGGGTCGAACTTGAAAGCCGATGATGATGGCTTCCGAAGCAGAGGCAAGGAGAACGTCACTTTCGGAAATCTGGCCGACTGCCTTGTGAATGACGTTGACTTGAACCTTCTCCGTGGTCAACTTGAGCAGAGAGTCTGCCAAGGCCTCTGTTGAACCATCCACATCGCCTTTGATGATGAGGTTGAGTTCTTTGAATTCGCCCACTGCAATTCGGCGGCCAAGCTCTTCGAGGGTGACCTGCTTTTGTGTCCGGATACCCTGTTCGCGCTGCAACTGTTGGCGCTTCTGTGCAATGGCTCGGGCCTCTTTCTCGCCCTCGAAGATGTGGAATTCATCTCCGGCATTGGGAGCGCCGTCAAGGCCAAGGACAGATACAGGTGTTGAGGGGCCTGCCATTTGAAGCGCTTCGCCGCGTTCATTGGTCATGGCGCGAACCTTTCCACTGTATTGTCCAGCGAGCATGGCGTCTCCGATGCGCAGGGTTCCAGCGGACACGATCAGATTGGTCACGTACCCTCTGCCTTTGTCGAGACTGGACTCAATGATGGTGCCTACCGCGCGCTTTTCTGGGTTGGCCTTGAGCTCGAGCAACTCCGCTTCCAAGGTCACTTTTTCGAGCAGTTCAGGGATGCCCATGCCGGTCTTGGCGGAGATTTCTTGGCTCTGTGTCTTTCCGCCCCACTCTTCAA
Source organism: uncultured Bacteroidota bacterium (assembly GCA_902535565.1). The sequence continues at coordinate 14,269 of CACAUH010000012.1, forward strand.
CTTGAATGCCCATCTCGGCGAGTTCGGTTCGAATTTTATCCGGGTTGGACTCTTCTCTGTCGCATTTGTTGATGGCGATGAGGAAGGGGATTTCAGCACTCTGCGCGTGGCTGATGGCCTCTTTTGTCTGTGGCATCACTGCATCGTCGGCTGCGACGATGATGATGGCAAGGTCAGTGACCTGCGCACCTCGGGCACGCATGGCCGTGAAGGCCTCGTGACCAGGTGTGTCGATGAAGGTCATGCGTGCACCTTCTTCTATCTCCACGCTGTATGAACCGATGTGCTGTGTAATTCCACCGGCCTCACCATCGATGACGTTGGTGTTGCGGATGTAGTCGAGTAGGGAGGTTTTGCCGTGGTCGACATGGCCCATGACGGTCACAATCGGCGGGCGGGAGACGAGGTCATCCTCGCTGTCCGCTTCCACCTCGATTGCTTCTTGCACTTCGGCCGAAACAAAGTCTACACCATAACCGAACTCTTCGGCGATGATGCCGATGGTCTCCTTGTCGAGGCGTTGGTTGATGGAGACCATCATGCCGAGGGACATGCAAGCAGAGATGACTTCATTGACAGACACGTCCATCAATGTGGCCAATTCCGATGCCGTTACGAACTCGGTCAGCTCCAAGGTGTGAGCCGCCTCCATTTGGGCAAGTTCTTCGCGCTCTGCGCGTTCGGCTTTGGCATCGCGTTTGGCGCGACGGGTTTTGGCACTGGCTTGGGTTTTCTTGCCCTTGCTGAGGCGGGCCAGCGTTTCCTTGATTTCTTTCTGGATATCCTTGTCGGAGATCTCCTTCCGCGGAGCACCCGTCACTGTGCGTCCCCGTTTTCCGGCTTGTTTTCCGGCGGCTTCCACGTCCACCTTGGTGATGCGTTTCCGCTTTCTTTTCTCGCCGGCTGTGGTCGGTTTCTTTTCGACGGGCAGTTCAATTTTGCCTACCACGGTTGGACCGGTCAGCTTCTCTGCTTTTGCACGAACGATCTCAGCGTCCTCTTCCTGTATAGGCTGCAGTGTTGGGGGAGGGGTCTCCTCCTCGGGGGCCGCCTTTGCAGCAGCAGGTTTGGGTGCCGGTTCTTCTTTTTTGGGTGCGGCCTTCTTTGTCTTGCGTTTAGGTGCGACTGAGTCAAGGTCCACTTTGCCGACCACTTTTACTGCGGATTCCGGCTTGGTTTTCTTTTTGGGCGTTTCCTCTGCCTCCTTTTCTTCCGGCGTTTCTTTTGCTTCAGGTGCGGGGCTCAGCTCTTCTGAGGTTGAATCTGTCTCCGGAGTTGATTCAGGTGCGGTTTCTGAACTTGGCTCTGGCTCTGGTGCAGCGTCGGCCGTGGGCTCTTGAATGGGTTCAGGCGTGGGCTCAGTGGTTTCTGCTTTCGCAGGTTCCGGCGTGGACTCGGGCACCGTCTCAACCTTGGGCTCGGGCTTGGCTTCCTCTATAGCGTCATCAGCTGTTTCTTGTTTGGGCTTTCGCTTAGAGTCCACAGTGATTGCCTCCATTTCCAGCAGGGTTTTCGACTTTTCTTTGGCCTTCTGTTTGGCTGCTTTTTCATCGGCAAAATTTGCCCGGACCAGGGCGTAGTGGTCCGGCTCCAACTTGGTGTTGGGTTTGCGTTCGACTTCGATGCCCTTCGAAGCGAGAAACTCGACAATGGTGTCCACCCCGAGGTTAAACTCGCGGGCGGCTTTACTTAGGCGGACCTGTTTGGAGACGTCAGACATGTGCGGGATTCCGGGATGCTGTGTTTTGGTGAAAGGGGTGTGGTTCAGGCGTCGAATTCGGCCTTGAGAATTTTGACCACATCTTCCACCGTCTCGACCTCAAGGTCAGTTCGGTTGGCGAGGTCTTCAATGGTGAGGTTGAGCACGCTGCGAGCAGTGTCGCAACCAATTTTCTCGAGTTCCTCGATGATCCAGGCCTCGATTTCATCTGAGAACTCTTTCAGTTCGACATCGTCGATTTCGGTTTCGCCTTCACGGTACACGTCAATCTCATAGCCTGTAAGTCGACCAGCCAACTTGATATTGTGGCCGCCTTTACCGATGGCCAGGGACACTTGGTCCGGCTGCAGGAAAACCTCAGCGCGTTCCCCTTTGATGGTGATTGAGGAAATCTTGGCTGGACTCAGTGCGCGTGCGATAAGTAACTGGTCGTTTGCCGTGTAGTTGATGACGTCGATGTTTTCGTTTTTCAGCTCCCGGACGATGCCGTGAATCCTTGACCCCTTCATGCCAACGCACGCGCCGACAGGGTCGACCCGCTCGTCATAAGACTCTACCGCGACCTTGGCCCGGTCACCTGGGGCGCGAACCACCTTTTTGATGGTGATGAGCCCGTCGTAAATCTCTGGGACCTCCTGTTCAAACAGACGAGACAAGAACTCTGGTGCGGTTCTGGACAGAATGATTCGCGGACTGTTGTTGCGGATGTCCACTTCGGCAACCACAGCGCGGACGGCGTCACCTTTGCGAAAGAAGTCACCTGGGATTTGTTGGTCGCGGGGCATGATCAACTCATTGTCATCATCGTCGACGAGCAAGATTTCGCGCTTCCAGATTTGGTAGACTTCCGCGGAGATGATTTCTCCGACGCGATCCTTGTATTTTCGGTACAGGGCATCCTTTTCCAGTTCCATCACCTTACCGGCGAGGTTCTGGCGCATGGAGAGCACGTTTCTGCGGCCAAAGTCCGCCAGCTTGATTTCCTCTGAGACCTCTTCACCCACTTCGAAGTCGTCTTCAATCCTCAAGGCATCGCTCAGGGCGATTTCTGCTACTGGGTCTTCAACAGCGCCATCTTCTACGATTTCGCGGTTGTGCCAAATTTCGAGGTCTCCTTTTTCGGGGTTGATGATGATATCAAAGTTGTCGTCCGCACCGTATTTCTTAATAATCATGTTGCGGAACACCTCCTCGAGTATGCCCATCATCGTCTCTCGATCGATGCTCTTCAATTCCTTGAACTCCCTGAAGGAGTCAATCAGGTTCACCGTATCCATTATTGCTTGAATGAAATCTTGACTTTGGTGGTGGCAATGCTGTCCCAGGCCAATTCGTGCCGGTCCGTCACCCACTCTTTGGCCTTGCGGCCTTCTATTCTTCTTTTCTCTTTGTGCTCGACAACAATTCCCGCGTCCTCAACCTCGGTGAGAATTCCTTCTATGCTGTGGCCGTCGTGCAATTGGACCTTGACCCCACGGCCCACATTCTTCTCATATTGAGGCCGAATTTTCAAAGGCTGGTCCAGTCCAGGCGTGGAGACCTGAAGGGCGAAATCCTGAACCTCGCGGTCTAGGTTGCCTTCGATGAGGCGGGAAATTTCGACGCAACGTGAGATGGGCAATCCCTCCGACGAGTCCACGAAAACCCGGATATCCGCACCGTCAGAAACGGTTACGTCAACGAGGAAACCGCCCTGTTTTTCAAGGTGTTCCGACACCCATTCTCGGATTTCGTTTGCGCTGATCATGTTGTCTTGTCGAATGCGGAGAGAAAAAGAAGGGGGGCTTTCGGCCCCCCTAATCATTCTATCTGCGTTCAATCGACAGTGCGAAAGTAGTCAAAATCCGGTGGACTCGGGTCTTTTGTGCTAATCTCGGGACTCCATCTTTGCAGCATGTCGCACGTCCTTCGAATGATCGCGGAAGGGGAGCACCAGCAACAGGACTTCAAGACGCGCATAGACGACAGCCGGAAAATCGCCCGTACGTTGGTCGCATTTGCCAATGCAGACGGTGGAAGGCTGCTCATCGGGGTCAAGGACAACGGCACGGTGAGTGGTGTCAGGGTGGATGAAGAGTTGCATATGGTTGAGGCCGCAGCACAGATGTACTGTAGGCCCGCAGTGGAATTTCGGACGCAGGTGTGGAAGGCAGATGTCAGGAGCGTGCTCGAAATTGTTGTGGAGCCGTCTCGTCAAAGGCCACACCGTTGCGAGGCAGAGGAGGACCGATGGGAAGCTTATTTGAGGTTGGAAGATGAGAACATCCGGGTTAACCCCGTTTTGTCTCGTTGCTGGGACCACGGTTTCAGGACAGATCGGCCGGCCTTTGAATATGATCGTCATGTGGGCCGTTTGTTTCGTACTTGGCGAAAGGGAAAGCTGCTGGGTTTTCGACAAATTGTTCGAACCGTTCGAAGGCCACCCCAGGCCACTGAGGACCTGTTGGCCTTGCTTGTTGGCTGGGGCATTGTTGAAATGGTGTTGGGCGATCGCAATTTCATGTACGGCCTGGCCGATGAGCAGGCGTTGGAAAACCTCGAGACAAAGGGCCCGGTATTGTTTGATATGTCCGTCTTGCCTCCGACGCCGAAGGTGAGGCGTTTGAAGCCGAGAGGGCCTCGCCTGGTTGACCCTCGTGCTTTGCCTCCTGATGTTTGACCTTCGCACACAATAAATAGACCTTGCGATTGGTTTCGATGACGCATTCACACGCCATGTCCCATTCTTTAAATCGGTGCGGTGGCCCTTTGGCTCTTTTGTATTTCGTCCTGTGCATTGGATGGACAGCGCAGGCTCAGATTGCGACCGGAACGTGGCGTGATCATCCCAACTTCACACGGTGCAAGGATGTTGCTGTGTCAGCGGACCTGGCCTTGGTGGCAGCGGAAACTGCGGTCTTTGCGCTTGTCCTTGATGATGAGGGCCGTCCAACTGGGGAGATTCAGCGCTTCGGGAAAGCAGAGGGGTTGAGTCGGGCCGATATCAGCATTGTGGCCTTGGCAGATCAACTGAAGTGGGCGATTGTGGCCTACACTGAGGGCACCTTTGATTTGGTCCGCATTGACTCGGATGGTGCTTTGGGAGATGTGGTGCCTGTCACCGATTTGTCTGAAGCGGATTTGCTGGGGAGCAAGGAGCCCCATCGTTTGGTTGTAGAGGGTGAGCGGCTTCTGCTTTGCACTGACATAGGTGTCGTGGAATACGACCTCATCGCGTTGGAAGTCCGCGACACATGGAAACTGGAGTCGGCTGGGGAGGCCCTGCCGGTTCGTTCGGTTGCCATGAGTGGCGGAAAGTGGTGGGCGGCAACCGGTTCGGGGTTGTGGTCTGCTCCGTTGGGCTCTCCTTTTCCTGGAAACCCCGCAACATGGACGGAGTCTGGGCTGCAGGGGGCCGACCTTATTGACTTGTTGGCATTGGAAGGCGGCGGCCTTGTGAGTGCGGAGCGAAGGGAAGGGCCAGATGCAGTGTGGAAGCGCGACCTCACGGGAAACTGGACGGAAGCTTCTGTGGGCTTGGAGGAGGAGTGGCGCCGTCTTGCTTCGGATGGAGATCGATTCTGGGCATCGAGCCCTTTTGGACTTGTCCAATGGGAAGCGGATGGTCAAGCTGGACCGGTGAGGTCTGAAGCGGGCAATGTCTTTTTTCAGCCCATGGGCATTGCTGCAGACGCAGGATCTGTTTGGTTGGCCAATGCGCATTCTGGCGTTCTCCGACTGGATGCCGGGGGCGACTTTTTTGATGGCCCATTGGCGCCCAATGGCCCCAAAAGCAATGCCTGCATTCGGTTGGACTCGTGGAACGAATGGCTTTGGGTGGCTTCTGGGGGAACCAACGCTGCCGGCGTTCCATTGTATCGGCAGGAGGGCTTCAGTGGTCGGAAAGGCACTTGGTGGCGTCAGATTGCTCCACCGGCGGGAGAGGTGGGAGGCGAGGGGGTTCAAGATCCAATGGAGGTGAGCATCAATCCACTCAATCCGGAAGTGGCGGTGTTTGGCAGTTTGGAGGAGGGCCTGATTGAGGTTACTGAGAACGAGGTGACCAAGTTTTGGAATCCGAACAATTCGCCGTTGGCGTGGAACTCAAATTGGAATGTTGAGCGATGCGCTGTTCCCGCGCTTGACTTCGATCGGCAGGGCAACTTGTGGTTGGCTAATGAGGGCACCGAATTCCCATTGAAAATGTTGGATGCGGATGGGGAGTGGCATGTCTTCTCATTGGAGGGACTTGGAACGGACACCCGGTTCACGAGGATCTTGGCCACACAAGCCGGGCAGGTATGGATGGCCTTGGGTGATGGTCAGGGTTTGGCGGTATTGGCCACAGGCGATACGCCAAATGATGCTTCAGATGATGATTTCCGGATTCTCGGACAAGGGGAGGGGCAAGGGGGGCTTCCCAGTCCTTTTGTCTATGCGCTTGAAGAGGATCTCGACGGGGAGATTTGGGTCGGGACGCTTCAAGGCCCAGCCGTGTTCTACCAGCCGTCAGGCCTTTTTGGTGTCGACCCCATCGATGCGCAGCAGATTCTCATCGAACAGGATGGGAACTTTCAGTTTTTGCTTGAAACGGAGACCATATTGGACATTGCATTGGATGGGGGTAACCGCAAGTGGCTGGCTACGGTGAACAGCGGAGTGTTCTTGCTCTCGCCGGATGGTCGTGAACAGGTTGCCCATTTCACCTCCGTCCAAAGTCCATTGCCTTCAAACGAGGTCTATGATGTGGCCATCGATCAGTCGAGCGGCCTCGTTTACTTTGCTACGCCCAATGGCATAACGAGTTATCGGGGCACCGCGACCAATTTTGTTTCTGAATTGGGGAATTCTGAATTGACAGTGTTTCCCAATCCATGGCGGCCTGGAGACCCGCCGAACATCACCATTGACGGGTTGGCTTTTGGGTCCGAGGTTCACATTGTGGACGCAGCTGGGCGTTTGGTGCGCCGACTTGATGGTGCTGGTGGCCGGGTTTTCTGGGACATGATGGATGTTCATGGTCAGCCCGTTCCCGAAGGGGTTTATTTTGCTTTGGCAGGTGAGTCCGTTGGCAATTCTGGCGGGTCGGGTAAAATGGTCATCTTGCGCTGATGCAACGGCAGTTGATTCTTGTTTTGGTTCTGGTGGTTTTGCCTGGACTGTGTCTGGCACAGGGAGGGGAAAGCTGGTGGAAACAGTTGTTCAAGTCAAAGCAAGAAGCACCCAAAATGCCAGTTTCTGAGGGTTTGGATTTGGTGGATCCCGTTTTGCAAGGCGCCGAATTTGAGCCGCTCCGTTCGGACACTGTCGCGGTTGAGGATGGTGGGCTGGCGTTGGATCATAACGTCGGCCATGCAGCGGGGATCGCAGGGAGTGTAATCTGGCACATTCCGGAAGCCATTTCCGCCCTGGACAGTGGACGAGTTGAGCCCAATGCAATCCGAATTCCGGGGTATAGGGTGCAGCTTTTTATGGGAAAATTGGACACTGCTCGGAGTTTGAAACGGAGTCTTGAGGAGGCGGACAGCACCCTTTCGGTTCATTTGACTCCATATCCACCTTTGTTTGGCGTCACCCTCGGGAATTTCACCAAGGCCCTTTCTGCGCACCGCGTCCGAGAGGCTTGGAGAGGAAGGTTTCCCAATGCGCTGGTTGTTCCATTGGGCCTTCCATTGGAGGCACTCTATCCAGAGGTTGGAGCTGCGCCTTATGGCCCCCAAATGACACCTACGAACCAAGATTGAAACTTCTCGCTTTGTTCGCGGCTCCATAGGCCTTTGAGCGCTACCTTCGCGTGCGAAAATCAAGCGGCTCAACATGTTTGGAATCTGGAGCGTGAAGGAGCGTCCCCCCTTTAAGGGAGTGGTGGCTTTCATCGTGGCAGCAGTCATGCTCAGCATCCCCTCTTCTTTGGAGGCGGGTATTTGGGATGAAGGCGACATCGAAAATGGCCAAGCCCTTTTCAATGCGAACTGTGCGTCATGTCATAAAGTGACCAACGAAGTTCTTGCTGCTCCGGGCCTCGCGGGAATTGCAGACCGCTGGGGGTCAAGCGATGAGATTTTGGTGCAGTGGATTCAAAATCCACAGGCTGCGGCTGCTACAGGAGATCCATATGTCAAATCACTTGTTGACCGCTATGTAGGCACTTATGGGTGGATGACGGCGCAAGCAGTCAGTGCTGATGATGTAAAAGACATCATGGCCTATGTCCAAAATCCACCTGATGTGGTGGCCACGGCTGATACGGGAACAGACTGCCCGACGATTTATGACGCGATAGAAGAACAGCAGAGCACGAATGGCACCATTTGGTTTCTGATTCTGCTGACCTTGTTCCTGATTATCGCCTTGAGCGCAGCCACGGTGAGAAGAAGCTTGGAGCGCGCGGCCAAAGAGGTTGGTGATGACGATGATGCCCCATACTTCGTGCGGCTTCGGGCCTGGGCTTGGGACAACATTGCTTTTGTGAGCATTCTAGGCCTTTTCGTGGTGGCCTATTTCGTGGTGATTGGATACAAGGGCCTGATGGGCATCGGTGTTTACCAAGGCTATACCCCTGATCAACCAGTCAAGTTCATCCACAGTGTGCACGTTTGTGAAAACGAGGTCGACTGTCAATACTGTCACCACAGTGCATACGAGAGCAAGCATGCTGGGATTCCGTCCACCAACGTTTGCATGAATTGCCACAAGGCCGTGAAGAAGGGCAGCCGATATGGTGATGTTGAGATTGGGAAAATCTACGCGGCCATTGGCTTCGATTCTGAATCCGGAACCTACCTCGACGGGGAGGGGAACAACGGATACCAGAGCCCACAGGACGACTTCCAAGGTGAGCCGCTGAAGTGGAATAAGGTCCACAATTTGCCGGACCATGTGTTTTTCAGTCACCAGCAGCATGTTGTTGTTGGCGGCTTGGAATGCCAGAATTGTCACGGTGACGTCGGCAAGTTTACCGTAGGGCGCATTGCCCCGGTGGAGGAGATTAATGGTCTTGTGGACGATTTCCCAGGCCTGATTGAGTTGTCAAAGCCGACCCTGACCATGGGCTGGTGCATCGAGTGTCACAATAAGGCGGAGATCAGTTTCGCCTCCTCTGGATACTATGAGGACATACACGAAAGACTGAAGGACGACCTCCGAGGAAACGAGGAGCTTCGAAAGTATCTGGAAGACGAAAAGACGACGGTGAAGGAACTCGGCGGCTGGGAATGCGCCAAGTGCCACTACTAATCGATGAATCACGAACAATTACACCTGTTCCATGGCTGATAAGAAGACATACTGGTCTGGGTTGGAGGAGTTAGATAGAACTCCGGAGTTCGAGCGGATGGAGGCGGAGGAGTTCCCTGCGGAACGCCCTGTGGATCAGTTCCTTTCGGACGACCGCTTGCAGCGCGCCAACACCGGTCGACGTGACTTTTTGAAGTTTATGGGCTTCTCTCTTACCGCTGCTACGCTTGCAGCGTGTGAGACGCCTGTTGTCAAATCGATACCGTACACCAACAAGCCAGAGGAAATCACCCCTGGTGTTGCCAACCATTACGCCTCGACTTATTACGACGGTCACGACTTTGTCAATGTCATGGTCAAAACCCGTGAGGGCCGTCCAATTTTTATTCGGAGCAACGGAGAAACAGGCGTTGGTGTGGTCAATTCTAGAGTCAACAGCTCCATGATGGGCCTGTATGATGGCTCCCGTCTGATGAAGCCACAAATCGAGGGCAAAGAGAGCGATTGGGAGAGCGTCGATGGCGTCGTTTCAAAGGCTTTCGCTGGAAGCGGCAGGAAGGTGCTGCTGACCAATACTGTGTTGAGCCCTAGCATGCAACGTGCCATTGCTGTGGCCGCTGAAACTTCAGGTTTAGAGCACATCCAACTCGATGCGGTTAGTTATGGCGCGTTGTGTGAGGCTGTGGAGGCCGATTATGGTGTCCGGGCTTTCCCGGAGTACGAGTTTGGGGATGCAGAGTGCGTGGTCACAGTGGGTGCTGATTTCCTTGGAACATGGGGAGACAGTGTCCGATACAGCTGTGGCTGGACGTCTGGAAGGACCCCTGAGAAAGGGGCGATGTCCCGTTTGTATGCCTTTGAATCCAATATGAGTTTGACCGGCTCCAATGCGGATGTCCGCGTTCGGGTGAAGCCATCTGATTCAGGCCGTGTCTTGGCCGCTTTGTACCGGGAACTGTCCGGTGAGGGTGCTGCTGTGGAACTGGATGCAGCAATCATGGAGGACGTGAAGCGCGCTGCCTCTGATTTGAGAAGAGCCGGCGCATCTGGTTTGGTGATTGCAAACGACAACAACCTGTCCATCCAGCGTATTGCGCTGGCAATCAATCGCCTTTTGGGTGCTGTTGGTCAGACCGTTGTGATTCCATCCCAGCCCGGGCTTTTCCAGGGGCAAGACAAGGCTTACCTCGACCTGGTCAAAGAGATGAAGTCGGGTCAAGTGTCCACGTTGGTGGTGCATGGGGTCAACCCAGCCTATCACGGACCGGATGCCACTGGCTTCCGCGAGGGCATGGCCAAGGTCAAGACGACCGTGTCCACTGCGCTTTTTGAAGACGAGACGGGTGCATTGTGCAATGTGCTGGCTCCGCGGCATCATTGGCTCGAGTCATGGGATGACTTGATGCTCCGCCCCGGGCGTATGGACATTGTGCAGCCTACAATTCAGCCGTTGTACGATACACGGCATGGGGGCGAGAGCCTCCTTGCGTGGTCAGGTCAGCCTTTGGACTGGTACTCTTTCATGCGCCAGACCCACAATGCTGCCTATGTGTCTAACGACATGTACCGCGACAAGGCTTGGAATGAGGCTGTTCACAATGGTGTCATGATGTTGGATGGAGAAGCCCCGTCAGCACCTGTTTTCTCAGGAGGAGATTTGACGGATGCTCTGCGCGAGGCCAACAGCCGATCGGGAAAGGGTTTCGAACTGTCCATGTACCGCAAAATCACCATGGGAACGGGTGAGCAGGCGGCAAACCCATTCCTCCAAGAGACCCCGGACCCCATCACCAAGGTGACGTGGGACAACTACATCACCATGTCTCAGGGTGACATGGTGTCCATGGGGCTGAACACATACATCGCTCAGGAGGACCCCGCTTCTGTTGTGGAAGTGAAGGCCGCGGGTCAGACGTTGCGCCTCCCGGTCATCCCGCAGCCCGGACAGGCGGACGGGACGCTTGGTATCGCCATGGGGTATGGACGGGGTGCCAACAGTGAAAACATCGGACGTGCAGCCTTCCAGGTTGGTGAGAATGGTCAGCACCTCTTGGATGGTGATGGCAATCTTGTGCCGATTGGAAAGAACGTGTTCCCCATGGCAGACCTCACATCAGGGATGCCGGACTACTCCGCGCTCGAGGTCACCATTGAGTCTACGGATGAGACCTACCCCATTGCGTGCACGCAGATGCACCACACATACATGGGCCGGGACTCTGTGGTCAAGGAAACGGACTTCCAGTCGTATTTCGCCGAAATAGACGCGCCAAGGGGTGAGGCCAGTTGGAACAAGACCATTGGCCTCAACGTCCATGACGACGTCAACGGAGACGGAGAAATCAACGCCCTTGACAAGAAGGCCACTGAGGAGTTCGACATGTGGCATGAACATGCCGTCGATGGAGTGGGACACCGCTGGGGCATGTCCATTGACCTGACCCATTGCATTGGTTGCTCCAGCTGCATTACGGCCTGCCATATCGAGAACAACGTCCCGATTGTTGGTAAGGATGAGGTGCGGCGCCACCGCGACATGCACTGGTTGCGTGTGGACCGATACTACAGTTCTGACTACAGCAAGGAGCGCGGATCTGAAGAGGGCGAGGGTGTAATCTCCACCTACGCCAAGATGGAGAAGCCGAGCGACAACCCGCAGACAGTACACATGCCGATGATGTGCCAGCACTGCAACCACGCACCTTGTGAAACGGTCTGTCCGGTGGCTGCGACCACACACTCCAATGAGGGCTTCAACCAGATGACGTATAACCGTTGCATCGGCACGCGTTACTGCGCAAACAACTGCCCATATAAGGTGCGTCGATTCAATTGGTTCCACTATCCGGGATACCAGAAGTTCCAAAACTTCAACCCTGCTCAGGATGCCATTCAACGGATGGTACTGAACCCTGACGTCGTCGTCCGCAGCCGTGGTGTAATGGAGAAGTGCAGCCTTTGTGTGCAGCGCACTCAGTCAGCCAAGCTGGAGGCCAAGAAGGCGGGTGTGCCGCTGACTGACGATCTCGTGAACTGCGCATGCTCCGATGCCTGTCCAACCAAGTGCATCAGCTTTGGAGACTTGAACGACCCCAACAGTGAGGTGGCCAAGGTGTTTGAAAACAACCGCCGCTACCACGCGCTCGAAGAAATCGGGGTCAAGCCGAACATCGCATACCTCACCAAGGTGCGGAACACCCCCAACGCCTGATTCATGCAGCAAGAAGCATCAATACGGGAGCCCCTGATTCTGGGCAACAAGACCTACAAAGACATCACAGATGACGTTGTTGGTCCAATTCAGGGTGCGCCACCGCTGGGTTGGAAGATTGGCATCGCGATTTCGAGTACCATCGCCTTTTACGGGGTCGGATGTATTCTGTATCTCATTGGAACCGGCATCGGGGTCTGGGGATTGAACAAGACCGTTGGCTGGGCTTGGGACATCACCAATTTCGTGTGGTGGGTGGGAATTGGACATGCTGGAACGCTGATTTCCGCTGTGCTTCTCCTATTCCGCCAGAAGTGGAGAATGGCCATCAACCGATCCGCTGAGGCCATGACCATTTTCGCGGTCATCATGGCGGCCATTTTCCCCGGCATTCACATGGGGAGAATTTGGGTCAGCTATTGGGTGCTGCCCCTTCCCAACCAGTTTGGTTCCTTGTGGGTGAATTTCAACAGCCCGCTTCTCTGGGACGTGTTCGCCATTTCGACCTACTTCTCGGTGTCCTTGGTGTTCTGGTACATCGGATTGATTCCGGACTTTGCCACCATTCGCGACCGCATGACCCACCCGATCCAGAAGAAGGTGTACTCCGTGTTGAGCTTTGGTTGGAGCGGAAGGGCGAAGAACTGGACCCGTTTTGAGGAGGTCAGCTTGGTGTTGGCTGGCATCGCGACCCCACTGGTGTTCTCGGTGCACTCTATCGTATCCATGGACTTTGCTACCTCGGTGATTCCAGGGTGGCACACGACCATCTTCCCGCCTTACTTCGTCAGTGGCGCTGTGTTCTCCGGTTTCGCGATGGTGCAGACGCTGCTTCTCATCATGAGAAAAGCGATGCGCTTGGAGAATTACATCCATACGAA
>CACAUH010000013.1 GCA_902535565.1 uncultured Bacteroidota bacterium
GAGGCAGTTCCGTCTTTGGACCCGTCGTCGATGATAATCAGCTCGAAATCTCGAAAGCTTTGGGACAGAATCGAGTCCACTGCCTCGCGGATGAAGCGTTCGGCATTGTATGCCGGCATGAGGACACTGACTGTTGGAGCTTGGCTCATGGTGATTTCTTAGGGAGTCTGAAAACGCGAGGGAGGCTGAGGTTGTGTTGACAATATCCCGATGGTTGTGTGGTCCAGGCGGTCAAGGGTGCGAATGGTTTTGGCGCCGATGAAGCCTGCTGCACCGGTAACAAGAAACGTGGACATGTCGGTAATGAATCAAGCAAACAAAACGGGTTTCGCTTCTATAAGGTGTCGACCATAAAATTACGGCGATATATTCGGGTACAGTACAGAAGTTCATGAGCGCAACCACGCCGGACATAGAGAAGCGCGATCTCGCTCGGGAATACCGGAGGTTGCTGCGGGGTGCTGAACACAGCAAATCGGCCAAAGACCGGAAGAGAATCCGGAAGGCGTGGGAGCTCGCTGTAGAGGCACACAAAGACATGCGTCGCCGCAGTGGGGAAGCTTACATTTTTCACCCTGTAGCAGTGGCCAGGATCTGCTCTGAGGAAATGGGCCTGGACACCACCAGCATCGTATGCGCCTTGCTGCATGATACGGTCGAGGACACATGGGTGACGTTGGACGACGTCGAAAGGATGTTTGGCAAGCGGGAGCGGGTCATTATTGATGGTCTCACCAAGATTTCTGGGATTTTCGACGCGGCTCAAAGCGCACAAGCGGAGAACTTCCGGAAGATGCTGCTGTCGCTCAGCGATGACATTCGGGTGATCCTAATCAAGATTGCGGACCGCCTTCACAACATGAGGACCTTGGGTTCCATGAAGCGGGAAAAGCAATTGAAAATTGCTGGCGAAACGGATTTCATGTACGCTCCTTTGGCGCATCGCCTAGGACTCTATGCTGTGAAGAGTGAGCTGGAGGATTTGAGTCTGCGATACAGGCAGCCGGAGCAGTATGCGGAAATTGAGCAGAAACTCCGTAAGACCAAGGCGGTGAGGACGCGGTTCATCAACTCCTTCACCTCCCCCATCAAGGAGGCACTCGAAAAGGAGGGGCTCAAGTTCTCTGTGAAAGGTCGACCCAAATCCATTGCGAGCATCTGGAACAAGATGCAGAAGCAGCGGGTCGCCTTCGAGGACATCTATGACATCTTCGCCATTCGCATCATCCTGGATACGGCGCCAGAACAGGAAAAGAGCGACGCCTGGCGCACTTACAGTGTGGTCACGGATTTCTATCCGCCAAATCCGGACCGTTTGAGGGACTGGATTTCAATCCCGAAGGCCAATGGGTATGAGAGTTTGCATACGACTGTCATGTCTCCGACCGGAAAGTGGGTGGAGGTGCAGATTCGTTCAGAGCGGATGGATGAGCTGGCTGAGAAGGGCTATGCGGCCCATTGGCGCTACAAGGGGCAGCGTGCGGATAGCCGACTGGACCAGTGGATTGGTCAGATTCGCGAGGTCATCGAAGGGGGAGAGGACAGTGCGTTGGAGTTTGTGGATGAACTCAAGCTGGATTTGTTCAATGAAGAGGTTTATGTCTTCACGCCCAATGGCGATTTAATTGTGTTGGCAAAGGGGGCCACGGCATTGGACTTCGCTTTCCGTGTGCACACACAGGTTGGACAAAAGTGTATTGGGGCCAAAGTCAACAAGAAACTGGTTCCAATCGGGCACGTGCTTCAGAGTGGAGACCAAGTGGAAATCCTCACCTCACGTAAGCAGAAGCCAAAAGAGGACTGGATCAACATGGTTGCCACGGCATCAGCGAGATCCAAAATCCGAGCGGCTTTGCGCGAGGACCGTCAGAAGTTGGCCGCAGAAGGGAAGTCAGTGCTTCGTAAAAAGTTCAAGTCTCTGGACATCGATTTCATCCAAGCTAACATCGAGGCGTTGACACAGCGGGTTCGGGTCGACAGTCCTGCCGAGATGTTCGTCCGCCTAGCAGATGGCCGTTTGGTCCTCGATGAATTCCCACACCATGAGGTCCGCGGTGGACGGTTGCATTTCGTCCGCAAGGCTTCTGAGCCGTCGCCTGCCCAGGAAGCAGAGCCCCCAGTCTCAAAGTCCCTCAAAAAGGACGAGGCATTGGTTCTCGGCGTAGACAAACAGTCTTTGGACTACACCATGGCTGCATGCTGTCGCCCCATACCAGGGGATGACGTTTTTGGATTTGTGACGGTGTCAGGCGGCATCAAGATTCACAGGTCCGCTTGCCCCAATGCAACCCAATTGCTGTCCAAATACGGATATCGTGTTTTGAAAGCGCGGTGGGCGGGCCAAGAGAACCGAAGTGGATCTAGATCGAGTGCCACAATCGCCTTTTCAGGTGTGGACGACATCGGCTTGGTGAACCACATCACAGGCATCATTTCGGCTGACATGTCAGTGGACATGAGGAAGGTGAGCTTTGAGACCAACGAAGGTTCATTCGAGGGCCGCATTGAGGTGGTGGTGAACGATACTGAACACTTGGGTGAATTGCTCGATCGATTGCGGAAAGTTCCCGGCGTCTCGACGGTGGACCGACTCAAGGATTGATCGCACACGAACTTCCGTGAAGAACCTGTGGATTTGGCCTGATTTAGATTGGGTTACCGCGTACTTTCGCTACTTGACTCACCAGACATGAAAGTCGACATTTTGTTGGGCCTCCAGTGGGGCGATGAAGGAAAGGGCAAGATTGTGGACGTATTGACCCCTCAATACGACATTATCGCGCGTTTTCAAGGTGGACCAAATGCAGGCCACACCCTAGAATTCGATGGCCGGAAGCATGTCTTGCACACCATTCCCAGTGGAATCTTTCGAGAGGACAAGGTGAATCTGATCGGCAACGGGGTGGTGATTGATCCGGTTATTTTCCAAAGGGAGATATCCGAAGTGTCAGAGCACGGTGTGGATGTTCGCGATCGCCTGCTTATTTCCCGAAAAGCCCATTTGATTCTGCCGACACACCGCTTGCTCGATGCCGCCAACGAACAAGACAAAGGCAAGAACAAAATTGGGTCTACCCTTCGGGGCATTGGCCCCACATACATGGATAAAACGGGCAGAAATGGCCTTCGGGTGGGGGACATTTTCCTGCCGGATTTCCAAGCGCGCTATGATCGGCTGGTTGCCAAGCACAAAAGGTTACTCGGCAATTTTCCCGAATTCAACTACGATTTGTCAGAGCATGAACCGTCTTGGTTTGAGGCCATCGATCAGTTGCGCGCAATGCAAGTCATCGACTCCGAGCAGTGGATCAACGATCAGCTTGATTCGGGGAAGCGTGTTTTGGCAGAGGGTGCGCAGGGAACCCTTCTCGACATCGACTTCGGCACCTATCCCTATGTCACCAGTTCCACAACGACCGCTGCCGGGGCATGCACTGGACTTGGTGTGGCGCCAACGCGCATTGGTGAGGTCATCGGCATCTTCAAAGCCTATTGCACCCGAGTAGGGTCAGGACCTTTTCCCACTGAATTGCTCGATGAAACAGGTGAGGAGCTGCGCAAAGCTGGGCATGAGTTTGGTGCCACCACCGGTCGTCCGAGGCGGTGCGGTTGGCTTGATCTGCCAGCTTTGAAGCACGCATGCATGTTAAATGGTGCCACTCAACTCTGCATGATGAAAGCAGATGTGCTCGATGGTTTTGATGAAATCCAAGTTTGTTTGGAATATGAGGTAGAAGGGGTGCGTTCAGGTCACCTGCCATATTTGTTGGAGGAAGGACTGGTCAAGCCCTTGTTTGAACCTCGCCCAGGTTGGCCAGGTTCGGGGCAGTCGTGCGAGGGCGAGGTCTTGCCGGATAGCTTGATTGACTACGCTAAGGAAATCGAAAGGTTTACCACTACTCCTATCTGTATTCTGAGTATGGGCCCTGATCGTGCCCAAACTCACAGATTCGGTGTGGAGCCCGTTGAGTCGTGAGCAAAGTGGCAAATAGACCTGACGCGGTCTGGAATATTTTCAAGCGGGTTTATCGTTTGCTCACGGTTTCCGAGCGTCGGAAAGGGGTGCTCATGTTATTGACCGTGTTTTTGGCGAGCCTGACTGAGTTGCTGGGGCTGGCTGCTGTTGTGCCCGTCATTGGTTTAGCCATTCAGCCGGCGGAGACGCTTCAGCGGTATGAGCCTCTCCAAAAAGCCTTTGAATGGTCTGAAGGTCTGGGTGTGGATTCGCAAAATCAATTTATCATTTTGCTGGCTGCGGGATTGGTGGGGGTCTTCTTTTTTAAGGCATTGGTGACGTTTGGGTTGACCTTGTACCAAACGCGTTACTCCTTTGGTGTAGCCCATCGGTTGTCAGGTGAGATGTGGTCCTATCATTTCTCGCAGAGTTTGGAGCGAATGCGGGGTCAAGAGACAGGTCAAATCTTATCGGAAATCAAGGATTGGCCCGCTGATTTTGCCTATGGGTTTCTTGTCTCTTCACTGCGATTCGTATCTGAGATTATCATTATCAGTGCGATTTTTTTGGGTCTTTTATGTTATGCACCAGTGGTTCTTCTGACAGTGGCGACACTGTTGTTGATTGGCATGGTCATTATTCGAAAATTGACCAATCAAAGGCTTCGTGCTTATGGTAATGTTAGACGGAAATTGGGGCCTCGGAGCATTTCTCTGATTAACAATGCGGTGCGGGGTTTTTTGGAGGTGATCACATTTCGTGCAGTGCAGGGGGTGCGTAAAGAATACCTTGATTCAACCCGGATCTTGTTTCGAATAGGGAGCAACAGATCTGTATTGAGTGCGATTCCCTCGAAAATGTATGAGGTATTGGCCGTGATGGCTGTTAGTGGTGCCATCATTATTAGTCTGATGACAGATACAGGCGGCGGTGAATTCTTCGAGTTGCTGTCCTTGATGGCAATTAGTGCCTATCGTGTGATGCCCACGATGAGCCGGTTGAACATTATTCGAATGGGTTGGGTGAGTAGCATGTACATCCTTGATGCCATGGAGAACGGTGTGGCCGGAGCAGCCAGGGTTGAGAAAATCTCCGGTGAGATGAGCTTGGATGGTCAAGCGCCGGGATTGGAATTAACCAATTTGACTTTGGGGTATGAAGGTCTTGATAAACCAGTGGTTGAGGGTTTGAATTACGCGTTTGTTGCGGGCAAGATTCATGCAGTTGTTGGTCCTTCTGGCTCTGGGAAGAGTACGTTGGTCAGTGCAATGTTGGGGCTTCATCATCCCGATTCAGGAAATATTCGGGCTGTCAAGGGGGATGCTTCATGGGTATTGGGCGAGGACGTGGGGGTTCATGGATGGCTAGAAAATATTGGTTACTTGAGCCAGAATCCATTCTTGTTCAAGGGCACAGTCCGGGACAATTTCACGTTCCGAGTGAAGGGAAGGACCGTGGACGAAACGCTGTTTTTGGATATCGCGAAGCGCTTGGGACTGATTGAGGTTTTGGGAGAAAATCCCCTTGATTTCGAGTTAAACGAAGGAGGGAGTAACCTCAGCGGTGGCCAGCAGCAGCGTCTCGCATTGCTCCGTGCCCTTCAATTGGATGCGCCCATCTTGATGTTGGATGAGGCGACCAGCGCGTTGGATCACGCCAGCAGAGACGTTGTGTTTTCTCTGTTGCGCGAACGTGCCGAACGAGGGGGAATGGTCATCATCATCACGCACGACCGCGAACTGGCCGGTGCTTGCGATGAGGTGCTGACATTGGACTGATTAGACCAGGCCCTCAACCAACTTTTCAACGGTGACGCCCTCTGCCTCAGCCTTGTAGTTGCGGACAATGCGGTGACGCAGAATGGGCAACGCCACAGCGCGCACGTTTTCGATGTCCGGGCTGTACTTGCCGGCGAAGGCCGCGTGGCACTTGGCCGCCACGATGAGGTATTGCGAAGCGCGCGGTCCGGCGCCCCAGCTGAGGTATTGGTTGACTTGATCTGGGGCGTGATCGCGTCCTGGCCTCGTCTTCGCCGCCAATTTGACCGCGTACTCCACCACGTTGTCGGCCACAGGCATCTTGCGGATGTGCTGTTGGAAGGCTGCGATTTCGTCGCCAGACAAGACTGAATTTACCGATGCCGAAGTGCCTCCCGTGGTGCGCTTAACGACCTCGAGTTCGTCATCATAGGTGGGATAGTCTACCCACACATTGAACATGAACCTGTCCAATTGCGCTTCAGGGAGAGGGTAGGTGCCCTCCTGTTCGATGGGGTTCTGTGTCGCGAGAACGAAGAAGGGGTGAGGCAATTCATGCCGCTGACCTGCCGCCGTGACAGACCTCTCTTGCATCGCTTCGAGCAGGGCAGACTGTGTCTTGGGCGGCGTCCGGTTGATTTCGTCCGCCAAAATGATGTTGGCGAAGAGAGGGCCTTTGTTGAATTGGAACCGGCGTTGGTCGTCTAGGATCTCGGAGCCGATGATGTCGCTCGGCATCAGGTCTGGGGTGAACTGGATGCGGTTGAAGCTGAGGCCGAGGGCCTGGGCAATGGTGTTCACCAGCAGGGTTTTGGCCAACCCTGGAACGCCCACCAGCAGGCAGTGCCCGCCACTGAATACAGAGACGAGCACTTGCTCGACCACGTCTTCCTGTCCCACGATGACCTTGCGGATTTCAGCGGTTAGTTCCGCGTGCTTGCTCCGCAGCGCGTCCAGCGCCTCCTTGTCCGATGCAAATGCCATGGTATAAAGTTACAACCTCAAGCGCCGAGCCCGGCGACAACTGGATTGCGCACGACGCCGAAGTCCACTTCGCGATGTTCGCCAGCCCAACCGCGCAGTTCGATGACGTCGCCGTCTTCGAGAAAGGTGCGTTGGGTGCCGTCTTCGAGGGTCAAGGGTTCCGTTCCATTCCAACTCAGCTCCAAAAGACAGCCCCAGCTCTCCCGCCCCGGTCCGCTGATGGTGCCGCTGGCGAGGATGTCGCCAGCACGGACATTGCAGCCATTGGATGTGTGGTGCACGAGCTGTTGGCGGATGTCCCAGTACAGGTGCTGGTGGTTGGTCCGTGCCAATAAAGTTCGAATCCCAGCGGCGGTTTCATGCCATGCTTCCAGTGTAATGTCGAAGTGGGATGGCCCCACACGCTGTAGATAGGGCAGTGGCCTCGGATCTTGTGCAGGCCCGCTGATGCGATGCGGTTCCAAGACAGAGAGCGGCACAACGGCGTCCCCCACCGTGGTCGCGAAGTTCTTCCCCAGAAAGGGGCCGAGTGGCACGTATTCCCATGCTTGGATGTCACGCGCAGACCAATCGTTGACGAGAACCAGGCCCTCGATGTAGCTGTCTGCCTCCTTCATTTTGATGGGGCGGCCTCTTTCTGAGTCGCGCGATATGACAAGGCCAACCTCCAGTTCGAAATCCAGCTTGCGCGTTGGGCCAAAGGAGATGTTTCCATCTGGCTCTTTACGTTGTCCAGAGGGACGATACACGGGCTCTCCCGATGTGATTAGGCTGCTCGACCGGCCGTGGTACCCGACGGGCAGGTGCTTCCAATTGGGCAGCAAGGCATTCTCTTTATCGCGGAACATCTTTCCCACGTTCCGGGCGTGGTGTTCCGAAGAATAGAAGTCAGTGAACTCTCCCCACTTGCGCATGCTCCCAATTTCGGCCGGAACGCGGAAATCAGCGCCCTTGTGCGGCGGTTTCTCCAAACCAGTTCTGGTCGAATGCGCAGCCGTTGTAGTCCGCGATGAGGCGAACGTAGGTTTCGGCCAGGCGGCGGCGGACCCATTTGGCCAACTTCTTCTGCCGAATGTCGGACTCCACTTGCATTTGGAACAGCTCGTAATCCTGCTGGGGGTTGGCGGCATGGGCCGGCTTGCGTTCGTCGAGGCGGTAGAGGGCATACGCCTCCTGTTCTGCGCCCTGAACTGCGGTTGGTTGGGAGTGTTCTCCGGGCCTCAATTCGTTGATGAGGAAGAAATCGGTTCGAGCCAGTTCATCCACCCCGTGAAACAGTCCCCCGGTGCGCGGGTTGATGACGCGGCCGTACTGGTTTTTGGTGTCTTCTTCCGTCGAGAACCGGGTGACCGCTTCTTCAAATGTCAACGAGTCTGCTGACAGCAGTACTGTTAAACTATCGGCCAGCGCAGCGGCTTTGGCCAACGCGGATGCCGGCACAGTGGGCTTCATGAGCACGTGACACATGGAGAAGACCTCTCCTCGGATGTTGGTGGTCTTCACAAAGTGGAAGCCATAGTCCGTTTCAAAGACCGGGCTAAAGGCACCTTCGGGCGTGGCGAACACCTGGGCCTCCATTTCCGGCACGAACTGTCCCCGTCGGATGTCCTCGTAGCATCCTCCCTTGTACTTAGACCCTGGGTCCTCACTGTGGCGCATTGCGGCCAGCGTGAGGCTGAGCTTGCCGGCCACAACGGCACTGCGAATGCTGTCGAGGGCGACGCGGGTCGTGAGTTTTTGTTGCTCGGTCAATTCCGGTTCGATGAGGATGCGGCTGTAGCGAACCTCTTCGGGGATGAGCGGGAGACTGTCACTTGGAATCGCATCGAAATGGTCAGCGATGTCGCGCGGCGTGGCGCGCACTTGGCCTTCGATCTCTGCCTGCATTCGGTCGGCCATGATTTGCTCGCGCATCGGTTCGCGGAATTCGGCTTTCCACGCTGCCACGGTCTTGCCGTACTCGGCTTCGAACGCCTCCACGCTGCCAAACATGCTGATGTAGTATTCCAGCCTGCGGTCGATTTGGGCTGCAACCTCACCGTCGTCCACTTCAACTGAGTCAAGGCGCGCCTGATGCAACAGCAGCTTTTGCAACATCAGTTGTTCCACCACGGGACAGACATCGGTCACAGGCATGCCTGAGGCCTCCATTTGGAACACTTGGGCATCCACATCGCTTTGCAAGACGATTTCATTGCCCACCACAGCCACGATTTGCTCCAGTTTCTGCAATTCTGGTTCAGCCTGGGCGAAGAGGGAGGCGGTGGCCCAAACACAGGCGAAAAGAACAGTGATGCGCTTCATGGGGTGTCGTTCGAGGTGATGCGGTTTGAATCGTCCATTTGAGCGCTCCCCTTGGTGAGGGCGGCTTCCGCCCAAGCGGCTTGGACCGCTTGCTGGCGCATGGTGGCCAAGGTAAGGTTGCGTCGGCGGTGGAGAAGCAACTCTGAGATGCGATCGGCGACGCGTTCTACAGGACTGACGGCGCCTGCTTTTCGCTGTTCGGTCACCAGGAGCAATGCCCGTTGGTCCAAGGGTCGACCGGCGGAGGTATCGGCAAGCCAGTTGATTTTGGTGACGCGCCGGGACGCTTGCTGTCGGCTGGCCTTTCGCGGTTCCAGTGGCACCACCTCGGCCAATTCCTCCCAGCTCCACCAACGTTCGGCATCCAAATCGAAGGGGAGTCCCGCATCTGTGCATCGGCTGGCGAGGGCGGACAATTCTTGCGGGTCCTTGGAGGCGAGTTGCTTTTGGAGGCCGCGCACGTCCTTCGGAAACGTTGTCCCATTGGGGAACACCATCCACCTTGCGCGAAATACAGGTTCGGGCAAGCGGAACAGGTCGGGCTGTTCTTCGAGGAACCTTTGGAGCTCTGTGCGTGAAATTGCCGTATCGAGGTGGTCGCGGAGGTAGCGGTCCTCATAGGCATGGAGGTAGAGGGCTTCGCGGTATTTGGCGACCTCGCGTTCGAAGTCCCGTTCCATTTCGGGGAGTTCGGTCTCGGCCAGATGGACGAGGGCACGACGTTGGTGCCAATCTGCGATGATGCGGTCGGCCCATCCCGCGCTGTCTCTGGCGGAAATGTCCGCTGGAATTTCTCTCTGTAAATCGCCAGCAGTCAGGACGGCATCATAGGCAGTGGCCACCACGGTGGCGGACACATCCGGAGCATCGGGCGCTTTGCAGCCGGACGCGCAAAGGAGTCCGACAATCCCCAGCCAAAATGGAATTCGTGCAGGCGGAGACGACACCGATTCCGGTTGGTGCATCAGTGGATTGAGTGGAGGACCGTTGGGTCCACTTCGTGGGCATAGGTTGCCCGCAGTTCAGCAATCCACGTCTTTTCGAGGTGGTCTTGAAAGTCTGCGATGACCTTGCCGCGGGCTTCATCAAGGGTTTTTCCAGTGGGCGGTTCCACTGCGCGGATGACCACAAATCGCACTTGGCCGTCTGCGTCTTCAAAGGGAGTGATGCCTGGTTTTCCACCCAACGTGGCCATTGCGGCGTCAAGTACGGGGTTTGTGCCTTCCTCGGTTCGGCTCTCCTCCAAGGTGATGCTGAGGGGGTTTTCCGACACCATTTCGCGGCGCATGGTTTCCACGTCACCGTTTCGCTGCGCGACCTCGAGAATGCGCTCAGCAGAAGCCATGTCCGCGCAGCGGAAGATTTGGCCTTCGATGCGTGTTTTCCAGACGTAGTCCGCTTGATTCGCTTCCCAGAAGTCCTGAAGTCCAGAGGAGTCCCGCACGGCTCTGCTCCAAACCTTGCGGTCGGTCAACTCGAACAACAGGATGCCATCGTGGTATTCCTCCATCAGCAGGCGGAAGTCGTTGTGTTTTTCTTCCAATCGGGCGTCTTCAAAGGCGATGGTCACCTCGTCTCCAAATGCATCCAACGCTTCGCGCAGAATCGATTCTGCGGATCGGCCTGTCACGTCCATTCGGGCTCGCTTCTCTTCCACGAAAGAAAGAAATTCCCGCACCGGGGTCTTCTCCTTTCCGATTGTGATGATGGTTTTCTTGGTCAAGCTTTTCTTAGCCTCGATAGGCTGGAGCACGCTGTCGACGGTTGTGACTTCGACGAGTTGAGCGAGGCGTTTTTCATCGATGGCAAAACCGTATTCTGCTTGGCGCTTGGCGATGAAGCTCTCTCTCACCCGTTCGGATCGGCTGTCGCGTTGCAGTTTCTTTTCCAGTTCTCGCTTGGATTCGTCAAAGGTTGGGGGCGCCTTGTACTCTAGGCGCTTGATGATGTGCCATCCATATTGGGTCTGGACCGGGTCGGACACATCGCCGTCTTCAGTCAAAGCGAATGCAGCCTCTTCGAAGGGCTCCACCATGCGCCCTGTACCAAACATGGGCAGCTCGCCACCTTTGGTTCTGGAGCTTTGGTCTGCGCTGTGCTGTCGGGCAAGTTCTGCAAAATCAGCACCTCCGGCGAGTTCGGCTGCGAGGGCGTCCACCTTGGCCTTGGCTTCCTCGTCCCCGCCTTTGTTGTTGTCTGGCCGGATCATGATGTGGGCCACGCGCAATTCCCCGCGCGCGGGTCGTCGGCCTGTGACCTTGATGATGTGGTAACCGAAGCGCGTGCGGATGGGTCCGATTAAATCCCCTTCCTGCGCTTTGAAGCAGGCGTCCTCGAATGAATGCACCATCATGAATGCACTGAACCAGCCGAGGTCTCCCCCGTTGTCCTTTACACTGGGGTCATCACTTCCGCCACGTGATCGGGCGATGCCTGCGAAATCTTCTCCACTGGCGATGCGCTCCTTGAGGGCGAGGGATTTGTTCCACGCGGACAGCGTATCGCTAGGTATGGCGTCTGGATTGACGCGAACCAGGAGGTGAGAGGCGCGGACTTCCTCCAAAGTGCGGTCGTAGGCCTCCCGCACCATGGCATCCAGTAAGTCATTGTCCACCAAATACGGCCGGGCGAGTTGCTTGCGATAGCCCGCCAGTTCGCTGATGAAGGATGTGGCCGTGTCCATGCCGAGGTCCTCTGCGGCTTTGACCTTGAGCTTGAAGTCGATGAAGAGCTCCATGTACTCATCGAGGCTTTCCGGTGTGATAAGGCTGTCCCGGTTGTTCTTTTTGAAGATGTGCGTGAAGTCTTCCGCACTGACTTCTTCGCCGGCAACGGTGACGACGGTTTGGGCTGTGACGCGTGGTGAAGCAAGACAAAGAAGGGAGACGACCGACAGGGCGGACAGAATCGCAGTGGAAGGGCAGAATTGGCGCATCGGGGCGAATTGACGGCCGAAATTTAGTGCCTGTCTGCGCGTCTTTGGTCTTCTTCCTTACCCGAGTCCTCGGGTTTATCGTTTGTTTTCCACCTTGAGTCCCCGGAATCGGCGTTTGAAGAAGGTGGGGGTGGGGGTCGGGCTCAAAGATTTGGCCACGGTAATCCCCGCGGTCCAATAGGCATCTCGGGAGTCGGCATTGCCCCGGATGGCTTGATTGGATGAGCCTTGCTGATATTGATATGATGTCAGGCTGGGCATGGGCGTGTTTGGAGGCAAGTCACTCGGATTGGTTTGGCTGCTGAGACCAAGACCAAGCGGTGTCATTTGCCAAGGGTCTGCAAAGCGGCTGTGAATGTCGTCTAGGTGGTCGGTCCGGGTCACGCGCCACAGTCCGCTAAGCGTGATGTGCCACGGCCTTCCTGTTCCCGGGTCGGCAGTCAAGGTCCATGAAAATCCGATGGGCACGGTGACAATCCACTTCGCATAGTCGACGCCTTCCGTCCTCAGGCTGCGCAGGTCATGCCATTGGCCTGGAGTGGTGTACCCGAGTTCGGTGAGCACATCGTAACTGAGGTTGTCGGCATCGACTTTCGCCTCTGGCGCATGATGCAACAGGGCCAATCCGCCTTGAAGCCGAAGCTGGTTCCCCAGTTTCCATCCACCCGCTTGGCCTCCAAATCGCAAAAGAGGCCAGTCTGCAGTGGCGGAAAACTCAAGCATGTCGTTTCGAAAATGAAGGTTTCGAACGTAGGCCGTGGCGTTGTTGGACACGCTGTCAGCCCCTTGGATTCTAATTTGCCTGATGTCCAGATTCCATCCCAGACGCTTTCCGCGTTGATGGGCCCGAACGTGGGCACCTCCTCCAGCTTGGATGAGGTCCCATTGGGTGTCACTGAGTGCCCCATAGCGACCTTTGTTCCCGATGTCTCCGCTGTAGCCAGAAACATGCCCTGAAAAACCGGCTTCCAATTGCCACCCGTGTGCGAACGCGTTTTGGGCGTCGGCATGAATCGGTACGACAACAAATGCGGCACTGGCCGCGATGAGCAGGGCACGTGACAATAACATTGGCCGTTACAAAAGTACGACCAAATAATATAAGGTGCCGATGAGGCTTTAGAAACGCAAGCGTGTCCGCCTCTTTAAGAGCCCCTTGCGCCGCTTGTTTCCATAGCGGCTTCTGGTGCGGTTGAAGCTGTCACTTCGTCCATTCAGCACCTTGCCAAAAGACAGGACAAGCGTGCCGTAGGCATCGTTGTTGGCGGGGTTTCCTCGAATCACCTTGTGCTCATCGCTGTGCCATTGGTGATTGACGACACTGTGGGTGATGCCTGCTTCATCCATGACCACTTGGTTGGCTTGGCTCGACAATGCTGCGCCCAAGGCGTTCATCTGTGAGGGGTCGGCATAAAACCCGGAAACATCGTCGAGGTAGTCGGTATCTGTCATCCGGAATCCGAGTTCAACGCCGACATAGAAATCTGCGGCACCGCCCTTTTTCTGTCCGGTGATGGTGGCACTCAAACCGAAAGGAACTGTCGTCATCCTCAGTTGATCGGCATAGTTGATGCCTTCGGTGCGCAGTTCGGCCAGGCTGTGCCATTGTCCAGGTGACGTGACGCCTGTTTCAACAAGGTTGGCATATGCTGGGTTGTTGATGTCCACCTGCGCTTCTGGGTTGTGTTCGAAATAGGCAAACCCAACAAAGCCTCTGACGGTAACCATTGCTCGGCGTTGGCGGCCCCACACGAGAGGCTGTTGAACGATATCCCGCTCAATTCGAAATGAGGCCTCAACCATGTGGTTGCGGAAGTGCAAGTTGCGGCCTCGGCGAGGTTCGTATTGGGTGTGCCTGTCGTGGCCTGAGATGTGGATGCGCATGAAGTCGCTGCGAATCCACCAAAGGCCATCACTGTCCAGTTTGCGCCTTACGAACGCGCCGAAAGCCGGCCGCGTCCGCGCTTCTTGAAGGTCCCAGATGAAATCGCGTCGGGAGGATGAGCCATCACCAATGTCCCCCATGTAGTTGGACATGCCAGTTGTGATTCCGATGTCCCAATCACCCTGTGCTGAAACTGGGTCGATGGACGACATCAAAAAAACCAAGCCGAAGCAGAATGCAGGAATGTGCCCAAGGCGCATAATCCAAAAATGGACGGTTGAATCCGTGTATTTCAGGGGTGTAGGCATCATCAGTCACCTCCTACATGTGGATAAGCGGAAGGAGGAGTTAAAGACGCTTACGCAAGTAGGCCCTTCTGGGTTACATCAGGACGTGCCATTTTGCAACCATGGCAGAAGCAACGCGCTCCCCCCAAAATTTGTGTGATCTCCTCGGCATTCGGCACCCGATCATTCAGGCTGGAATGGTCTGGTGTACGGGGGCCGATTTGGTTGTGGCGGTAGGCAGGGAAGGGGGTCTGGGAACACTTGGCGCAGGCTCTATGTATCCCGATGAGTTGAGGGAGGAGATTGCTAAGGTTCGGGCGCAATGGGACGGGCCCTTTGCCGTTAATGTCCCCTTGTTGTATCCCGCTGTGGAGGAGCACATGGAGACGCTGATGAGGGAGCGGATCCCCGTGGTGTTCACCAGTGCCGGAACACCCCGAAAATGGACGCAGCAACTCAAATCCGCTGGATCTACGGTCGTTCATGTGGTGTCTAGCGCTGCATTTGCATTGAAGGCACAAGCTGCTGGAGTAGATGCTGTGGTGGCAGAGGGTTTTGAGGCGGGCGGACACAATGGTCGGGAAGAGACGACCACCTTGTGTCTCGTGCCGGAGGTGGTGGATGCCGTGGACATTCCTGTCATTGCTGCTGGAGGGATTCACGATGCCCGAAGCCTGCTCGCTGCATTCGCACTCGGTGCTTCCGGGGTGCAAATGGGCAGTCGGTTTGTGATGACCCAGGAAAATCCGGCACATGCGCAATTCAAACGGCGCATTGCGGAAGCAGGTGCAGGAGAGACCCGACTCATGCTCAAGCAGGTGACGCCAGTTCGTTTGCTGCGCGGTCCAGAGGGCAGTTTTTTTGATCAGGTGGCGGAGGCGGAGGCTGCTCGATCTGATGCAGATTTCATGCGGTCGCTCCTGGGTCGAGGCCGCGCCAAACGCGGAATGCGGGAGGGTGACTTGATGGAAGGAGAGTTGGAAATTGGCCAGGTGAGTGCATTGCTCAATGACCTCCCTGGTGCGGGAGAGCTTGTGCAGCGCATCGTGGACCGATATCGGTTGTTCAGAACCGAAGGGATGGCTTCTGGATTTCATTGGGATGCCCTTGCGCAAAATCCCCGATGACGTCCGGAAAACAATCCGCCAAGGCAACCGTTTCCTTCCCGGTGTCGTCCAACTTGCATCCGGCATGAACTATCGCCCAGTTTCTCTTCTCACTCTGATGTTGTGGTTCGCTTTGACGTCCATGCTCCCTGTGTATGCGCAAGATTGGGAGTGCATTCAGGTGCAGATGGACGGAACGGTGGATCTGGGCTGGGCGCCGGATGCACTGGGCGCCAACACATACAGCCTTGTTCCATTGCTCCCCCCGCCCGATTACACGCCATTGCCGGCGACAGATTTTGACCTTGCGTCCTTTCCGACTGGAGCGAATTGGCCGCTGCTGACCACCAACCAAGAGTTTTGTTTCACGATTTATGCGCTGGATGGAGCGGGGAGCACAATGGCCGGTCCTTCAGATACGTTGTGCAGCATTTTTCTTGAGATTGAATCTGGTCTTCAGCCGGGTACGGTGGACTTGGCTTGGAACAGCCCTTTCCATTTTAGTCCGCCACCAGACTTCTCTGGGACCTATGCGGTTGAGCAGCTCTTGCCGGATGGTTCTTGGACGGTCATTGCTTCGGCGCCCTGGATGTTTGGCAATTCGAACACCTCTTTTCCTGTCACCCAGTGCGATGGCTTGGTGACATATCGCGTGACCCTCACCGAGGATGGTTTGTTCGGTCCGGGCTGTATTCATCAGTCCAATCAAGCGGCAATTGAGGTGTCGGATGAAATTGATCCGACCCCGCCTCAGATTGTGGCCGTCGATGTGGATTCATTGAGTGGTCTGGCGGAAATCAGTTGGGAGCCGAGCCCAGATGCCGATGTGGCGGGCTACATCGTATACCTCTGCACGGGCTCTATCGAGACGGTGTTGACCACCATTGAGGATCCGAATCAGCTGAGTTGGACCAACCCGTTTAGTTCGGCAGGAAGCACCATTGAATACTACAATGTGGCCGCATTTGACAGCTGCTACGTGGGCGGTGTTCCGGACCCAGGTGCGGCCAATCCTTTTTGTGCGCCATCCACGTACCTCAATGTGGATTGGACGCAGTGCACGGACCGGGCGGATTTGCAATGGTCTCCCGTTCTTCACTGGCCAGGCGGAGTGGATCGCTACGAAATTTGGGTGTCGGAACTGACTCAGGACGGGGTCCAAGGCGGCCCGCAGTTATTGGCACAAGTGCCTGGAACATTGACCATTTACCAGCACACAGGAGCCACCATTGGTAGTTTTTATCGTTACCGGGTTGTCGCCTATGCGGCCCAAGGACCGTGGATGCAGTCATCCAATGTGGCCGAAAACCTGTTCACGTATCCCGGCGGTCCTGAGTGGATCCGTTGGAACGAGGTGAGCATTGTGACCGATTCCGTTGCTGTTCTGCGCGCGGAAGCAGATGCATCTTCGGCTGAGCCACATGCCTATGAGCTTTGGCGGAATGAGCCCTATGACGATGATTACGAGTATGTGACGAGCACGTGGTCTCTGGGGGGGGGCATTCAAATGCTGGACAGCACCATTGAGGGGGGGCTGGGGCAGTACCGATATTATTTGAAGGTTGTCAATGCGTGTGCTGATTCTGTCTTGGGGACTTCCATTGCAGAGACGGTGTTCCTGACCGGCACCGTGCTGGAAGATCGACTGTCAAATGCGTTGGCGTGGACACCGTTTGAGGGGTGGGATGTCCCTCGGGATCGGCAGGTCCTGTTGCGGGGGGTGCAATTTGGCGGTGTGCTTCAAGAAGTAGAGGACTTTGGGGCATTTGATTTTTCCTACGACGACGAGCTAGAGGACCAATATGAAACCCCCGGCGAGTTCTGTTACCGCGTCCGTGCTGAGCAGTCCGACAGTGGCTGGTCATCGCTGTCGAATGAAGTTTGCCTGACCCTTCCTCCCGTGGTTTGGATTCCCAATGCGCTTGTCTACAATGGATTCAATAACACGTGGAAGCCCTCAGTCGCATTTGCGGATGTCACCGAGTATCGGGTGGATGTCTTCAGCCGCTGGGGCGACCTGATTTGGACCACAGAGGACCCGGATGCCGCATGGGATGGTACAAAGGACGGCGCACTGCTGCCGGAAGCTTTTTATCCCTATACCCTGCGGATTCAGGATGGAGCAGGCCGAGTGGTTGCGAAAATGGGCCACGTTCAGGTGGTGCGCAGGCCGTGAAAAACCGGTGTCCGAATGGTCCTTGAAACCAGCGGGTTGTGGGCTATTTTCGCCGGAATATCCAGACTGCTTCCGATTCGCACACATGTCCGCTGACGCCCCCCATATCAATCCCAAATTCATCGGAGAAGGCCTGACGTATGACGACGTCCTTCTCGTTCCTGCATACAGTGAAGTGTTGCCCCGCGACACAAACCTTAGAAGTCGTTTTTCGCGCAACATCGTCCTCAATGTTCCGGTCGTGGCGGCGGCCATGGACACGGTGAGCGAAGCGGGGATGGCGATTGCCATGGCGAGACAAGGCGGGATTGCTGTCATCCACAAGAACATGACCATCGCTGCTCAGGCCGCTCAAGTTCGAAAGGTGAAACGCAGCGAAAGCGGCATGATTCAAGACCCCATCACCTTGCTGGTGGATGCGAAGGTGGGGGACGCGCACCACATCATGGCCGAGCACAAGATTGGTGGCATCCCGGTGGTGGATGAGGCTGGATATCTCAAAGGCATCGTGACCAACCGCGACCTTCGCTTTGAGGAGAATGCGGAACGGCCCATTGTGGATGTCATGACATCTGAGGGCCTGGTCACCACACCCAATGGGACGGACCTCAAGCGCGCAGAGGAAATCTTGCGCGACAAGAAGATTGAGAAGTTGCCGGTTGTGGATGCTGAGGGGAAGTTGGTGGGCCTGATTACCTACCGCGATATCATTAAGTTGGAAGAATACCCCAACGCGTGCAAGGACCAATTTGGTCGGTTGCGCTGCGCTGCCGCGGTGGGTGTGACTAGGGACACCATGGAGCGGGTGGAGGCGCTTGTAAACGCCGGGGTGGATGCGCTTATCATCGACACAGCCCACGGCCACAGTCGGGGGGTTATCGCGATGTTGGGCCAAGTCAAGGCCGCGTACCCCAAGACGGACATCGTTTGTGGCAATATCGCCACTGGAGAGGCCGCCAAGGCCCTTGTGGATGCGGGTGCCGATGGGGTGAAAGTGGGCATTGGTCCGGGTTCCATTTGCACCACTCGGGTTATTGCAGGTGTGGGCGTTCCACAGCTTGGGGCGGTGATGTCTGTGGCGGAGGCGTTGGCGGGAACGGATGTCCCTTTGATCGCCGATGGTGGCATTCGGTATACCGGGGACATTGCAAAGGCCCTCGCTGGTGGGGGCCATTCTGTCATGGTGGGCAGCATGTTGGCGGGTACTGAGGAGAGTCCGGGCGAGACCATCATCTATGAAGGGCGCCGTTTCAAGAGTTACCGGGGCATGGGGAGTCTGGAGGCGATGCAGAAGGGGTCCAAGGATCGCTATTTTCAGGATGCAGAGGATGACCTGAAGAAATTGGTTCCCGAAGGCATTTCTGGTCGGGTTCCGTACAAGGGAACAGTTCAGGAGGTGATGTACCAGGTCATCGGGGGCCTTCGCGCGGGAATGGGCTATGTGGGCGCCAAGGACATTCCGGCATTGCACGGGGCGCGTTTTGTGCGCATCACTTCAGCGGGGGTTAAGGAGAGCCATCCTCACGATGTGATGATTTCAAGGGAGGCGCCGAATTACAGCCTCCGTTGATTGTGCGGATTGCCGCTTAGCGGTTTCCGAATTGGCCCAGTTTTCGAAGTGGTTTTTGAATCCGTAGCAAAGCGGGTGGACGCATGCCATTTAGTCGCCATGCTGTTGCATCCTCTGCGTTTGCTTTGAGTCGGTTAGATAGGGATGCATTGGATTTTCCTCCGGTGCGCATTTTGACGGTGACCCTTGGCAAGTAGGCGAGTTCAGCGCCCCTAAAATGAAAGAACCGCAGCATCAACTCGTAGTCGGCGGCACTGTTCAATTGGAGATTGAACAGCCCATGTTGCTCGTAAAGTGAGCGGCGCACAAAGAGGGTAGGATGGGGCGGCATCCATCCGCGGTTGAAATTGCCGGGTTGTCCGGATTTCCATCGTCGGGTTACCGTTTCTCCGTCCTCGGCTTTGACGTAGTCCAGATCTGCATAGATGCCGTCTGCTTCTGTGGCTTCGAAGACGGCGATGACATCGGCAATGACACGGTCGTCGGCAAAACGGTCGTCGGCGTTGAGGATGCCGATGATGTCCCCTGTTGCTCTGGCCACCCCACGGTTCATGGCATCGTACAGTCCATGGTCGGGGTCACTGGTGATCTTGGCGATGCGGCCCTCAAACTGCGCAATCTCGGCGAGTGTAGCGTCTGTGGAAGCCCCATCCACGATGTGATAGTCCAGCTCGAAATTGCCGCGCTGTTCGACCACGCTGCGCACCGCATCAGAGACGGTGTCAGCAGCATTGTAGGTCACGGTGATGACGGAGACAGTCATGGCTTTATTTGTCGTTCGCGAATGGGCTTGGCAGGGTTCCCTTGGTGTACCATTCGCGCCTCGAGGGTGCCCAAGCCGACGCTGCCTGCCGAAAGCACACTCTCTGTTTCAATTTTGGCGCCAGGACCCACAATGGACATCGCGCCAACCCAAGCGCCGTCTGCGATTTGGATGGGGCGGGTCATGAGATCAAAAGCTGGCTTGGTGTAGTCGTGGTTTCCACAAAGCAGATAGGCCCCTTGGCTGATACAGCAGTGGTTCCCAATGGTCACTTCATCGAGGTTGTCAATCCAGACGGACTCCCCAATCCATGAGTGGTTTCCAACGCACAGTTTCCAAGGGTACTTGATGCGGACTTTTGGTTTGATGATGACCCCTTTGCCAATGCGCGCTCCGAACAGCCGAAGGAGGCTCCGTTTTATGCCGTAGGGCCACGGAATTCCATTGCCAAAGAAGATCCATTGGGCTAGGTACCAGATTGCCCGTAGTAACCAAGGTCCCGGTTGGTGTTCTGGATTGTTGAACTGATCGAGTCTGACTTGGGTCATGATGTGAACAGTTCCTTTTGGTCTGCAATATGGGCATGGTCAAGCAGGCATCGGCGATGTGTGTTTTCTGAGCCATGCAAAAGTTCATTTTCGTCCATTTCAAGTAGGTCTGTGGCTGCGTCTTGCCATTTGGTTTTTTTCAGAGGAAGGCAGCGGACGTTGGTGCTGTGGTTCATCGAGGACCATGCCGTTTTGTCGCTCACGATGACGGGACGCGCGACAGCCACCGCTTCTGCTACTGAGTGTCCGAAATTCTCATTGAAGCTTGGCACCAAAACAAGATCGGCCCAGCCAAAATGATCGCGGGTCTCTGTGGGTGGCACTGGCCCTGTGAATTCGAGATCCACCGAGGTTTTGCGGTTTTTAAGTCGTTCGTATTCGGTTGGGGATTCCATTGGTCCGACAATGCGATACTGAACCCGGGTTCCATTCGCGGCAAGTGACGCTGCGACATCCAGCCCAAAACCATAGTTTTTGATGGGATGGATGCGGCCAACGCTCAGGATTCGGATGAGTCCAGGCTCTCGGTGAATTGGAATCGGATCAAAGGGGACGGGCAGGTTGAGGGCGACGCAGATGTCGGCCTTAGGGAACCACGTCTTGATTTCTTGGGCCTCCTGATGGGTGCTGGCGTGCCATCGAATATCGCGGTAGCTGCCGGTCAGGGTTTGCATCCACAGCCATGCTTTCTTTCGAATTGGCTTGACGGACAACGCTCCTGCGCCCAGCATGCCCCGTGGCGCAAGGGTGGTTGGGATGCCCATGGACCGAGCCACTTTCCACGGCAGCCGGCTGAAGGGGGCGCTATACAGGCTGTTGAGATACAGGCGATCGGGTTGAACCTGAGCAAGGACCTCTGACCATCTGGCTCGCGTCCAATTTGATTGTGGCAGAAAGAGGATTTGGGCCTTGTCACTTGACTGCCACTGGTTCATTTCTACGGGAAGCGGTGTGTTTTCTCCCAAATCCCGGTCGCCACAGACGATTCTGAAGTCAATGTCCTCTCCGAGTGTAGCGACGACATTGGAGATGCTCCGGATGGGACCGCCCGCCTTATAAGCTGGCAGGTACCAATCGATGGCGACCAGCACCACGGGGCGGGATTTAGGAGAGTCCATGGCGGTCGATCCACTGTCCAAGTGCCACGAGGGTCCACACCCGAGACCAGGTGACGCGGCCGTTTTTGAACCCTTTCCATAGGCCGTCTGCTGATTCACCGCGGAGAAGGCCCCGTTCGACGAGGACATTCAAGCCTTGATGACAGGTGTCCTCCAGTGGACCGCGCATCCAGATTTCCCAGGGGAGAGTAAAGCCCATCTTGGGGCGGTCTATGATTTCACGTGGGAGGCGGTTTCCCAAGGCGGCTGTGAGAAGGGCTTTGGGAGTGTGGGGAAACTTGACATGGTCAGAGACAGCAAGTGCCACTTCGACCAACCGATGGTCGAGGAAGGGAACCCGGACTTCCAGTGCATGGGCCATGGACATTTGGTCGGTATCGCGGAGCAACACATGTTGCATGTAGGTGTGCATCTCTGCGAGACTGATGCGGCTGAAAACAGGAAGGTTCAGTGCTGGCTTCTGTTTTAGCACCCGCTGACACCACAGGGCCACACTGTCTGGTGTGGTCGCCAGTGGGGTCGATTTTCGAATCTCTTTTTCCAAAAGGACCCGACGACTGATGGGGTAAGTTGAAGCAGGATCCAGTGTATCTCCTGCCAACAACGCGGCAAATTTGTCGGCGGCGATGCCTGGCCGTGCGGCACAATATGCAGACCCTACAAGTTTTCTTATTCCGCGTGGCCACGACATGGCCCATTGCTTGTCGATAAGGTCGGTGGTGCGCTGGAAGACCGGGTATCCTGCGAACAGCTCGTCGCCACCAAGGCCACTGAGTGCCACAGTGAGTCCCGCTTTCTTGGTTGCTTGGGACACGACAAAGGTGTTGGGGCCATCTCCACTCGGATGGTCTGTGGCAGACAATGCGTGTGGTATGGCTTCGAGGAAATCGTTTGAAGAGAGTCGAATTTCGTGATGGTCGGTATGGAAGCGGTCGGCCACGATTCGCGCGTAGTGGCTTTCGTCGAATTCATCTTCTTCGAAGGCCACATTTAAGGTGGCCACTTTGCGTGTGCTGACCTCAGACATCAATGCCACGATTGCACTGGAGTCGATTCCCCCAGAAAGGAAGGCGCCAAAGGGCACATCGGAACGCATGCGCAACTGAACACTGTCCATCAGCAGCTCCTGAACCTTTGTGGCGGCGGGGCCCATATTGTAGGTCCAAGGCTGTCCGTCATTGGCTGCTGTGGCACCAGCTGATGCAGGGTCCCACCACAGCTCTGTTTTCGTTTCATTGTCGTCTGCCCAGAGCAAGTGTCCAGCTGGGAGCATCTCCACCCCCTTGATGAGGGTGTCTGGTCCGTGCACGGTTTGGTAGCGCAAAAAATCGAGTGCCCCTGCCTGATTCAGCTTTCGCTCGATTCGGTTGGAGGCGAGCAACGCCCGAATTTCACTGGCCCAAATCAGCCCTTCGTCTGATGCGTGCAGATACAATGGCTTGATGCCCATTCTGTCGCGGGCAAGGAGCAGACGTTCTTCTTGACAGTCCCAAAGGGCCAAGGCAAACATTCCGTTGAATCGGTTCAAAGCTGCTGTTCCCCATTGCCTCAGGGCTGCGAGCACCACTTCTGTGTCACCAGTGGTTTTGAAAGGGTAGTCGAGTTCTTTCTTGAGTTCTCGATAGTTGTATACCTCGCCATTGAATGCGATCACGAACCGCCCACACCAGCTGACCATGGGTTGGTTTGCGGTGTCGGAGGTGTCGAGGATGCTGAGGCGTCGGTGGCCTAAGACAACCAGGCGATCATCGGTCCAGTGGCCCTCAGCATCAGGGCCTCGGTGAGACAAAGCCTCCGTCATTCGGTGTGCGGTGGCCCACGCCGACCCGTCCGCTATTCCGTGGATGCCTGTGATGCCGCACATGATCGGGGTTAGTCTTCGTCTTCCTCTCCGTAGCGGATTCCGTCGTAACCATAACCCCCGTAACCAGTGTAACTTCCATAGCCATATCCGTAACTGTAGAAATATCGGTAGGCGTATTTGGATGCGTAATAGCGCCAGCGGGTGGGCACAATCCCGTTGAGCACCATGCTGACGTGGGAGAGTTTGTTTTGTTCGAGTAGGTCTTCCAGTTGTCGCATACCCCGCGCGGTTGCCTGCTTCACATTCGCGACAAGCAATGCGCGGTCCACATGTTTCATCAAAACCAGAGCGTCGGTGATGAGCAGGATGGGGGGTGTGTCGATGACCACAAAGTCATAAGCCTTGCGCGCTTCTGCAATGAGTGCTTCGGTTCTTTTGTTGAGCACGAGTTCAGATGCATTTGGGGGAACCGGTCCGGACGTGATGACATCCAGTCTGGGAATGTCCGTGGCTTGAATGGCCATATCCCAGGTGATTTGTCCAATGAGGAAACCACTGAGTCCTGCGTTGCGGTCGATATCAAAGGCTTTGTGCGCCCTTGGCTTGTGGAGGTCAAAGTCGATGAGCAGGGTCTTTTTGTCTGCTTGGGCCAAGAGGGCGGCTAAGTTGGTGGCTGTGAAGGTTTTTCCTTCGCCGGCATGCATGCTGGTGATGAGGATGGTGTTTTGGTCCTCCCTGTTGAGCAGGTACTGAAGGTTTGTCCTGAGGCCCCGGAATGCCTCTGTGGTGGGGTGTCTGGGGCTTTTGCTTGCGACGATGACATATTCTTTGTCCAAGACGTCTTCGAACCTTGGAAT
Organism: uncultured Bacteroidota bacterium; assembly: GCA_902535565.1. The sequence continues at coordinate 24,050 of CACAUH010000013.1, forward strand.
GCCCCCGCTGACCGTGAGTTTGGTGGACTCACGGAGTTCGTTGACGCTTTCGAGTCGTTCGAAGAGCAGCAGGCGCGCCACGGAGAGGCCAACTGCCAAGGCAAGCCAAAACAACACGTAGTTCTGGATGGTTTTTCTTTTATCTGGCCCTGTGATTCCCATGCTCCTGGCCTTTTCGATGATGCTGGCGTTGGAGGTGATGGCGGTCCTTGCAATGAGGTTGGTTGCCCTCTGTTCGAGGAGATAGCCATAAAACTGGTCGTTGATGGCCATGCGCCGCTCAATGGCCCGGATTTCGCGTTCGCTTTTTGGCAGGCGAAACAATTTGGCTTCGATTTCGAAGACGCGATTCTCGAGGCTTTCTTCTTCCTTTTCTGCCTCAATTCGGGCGGAGGTGATATAGTCGAACAGGCTGAAACGAGTCGTGGAAATAAGGGAGTCGAGTCGCTTGATTTGGAAACTGGTCGGCGTGACGTCGAGCAGCATTTGGGTGCGTTGGAGTTGAAGGTCATACAACTCCCCAACCTTTTCTCCTGCAACGGCATCGTAGGTCAGAAATGCAGATGGAGGAATGCTGGTGTTCTCAGCCCCCTGGTTGAGATACCCTTCCAGGGCGGTCAGGCTGCGCAGGTTCAGTCGGAGTTCTTCTTGCTGGGTTTCAAGCTGCAGGAGTTCTTGGAAATAGGCCTGTTCGTTGCGGGTCAGGTCCATCACCTCTGCCCTTTCCCTTTGCTGGTCGATGATGTCTTGCAGGCTGTCGAGACTGGCCTCTATTTTGACGAGCTGTGTCTCGATGAATTCATCAGTTTTTCGGTTGGTTTCTTTCCTGGCTGCTGTCGAGTAATCGATGTATCGCTTGGACAAAGCATCGAGGAATTCGATGGCCCGATTTGAACGAATGTCATTGATTTGGAGCTTGAGAATGCTGGTGGACCCTACACCGCTGACCCTGACGCTGGAGCGATACTGGTTGATGAGTTGATTGTTGCTGCGGACTTGGAAGCGCTGTCCCTGATCAATGGCCTGCTGAATGGTTCCTCTGTTGTCTCCGGTTTTATGAACTGCGAGTTTGAAGTCGCCGTTTTGGATGACCTCGTCGAAGGCATGCTCTTGTTTGTATGTCCTTCCGTTTTTGAGGTTGCAGCTCAGGACGAAACGTTCGTCATTGAGTACGTCAAGATCGAAATCTACGCCCAGGGCATTCCCGCTGAATTGTTCAGGATAGGCTTCCACCTCCACGCCACTCAATCCGCCGACAGGCAGTGCGCGCACCCTGCCCACGATGAAGTAAGTGATGTTGTGGTCGAGATCACCCACCGCCTTGGTCACGAGGTCACGGCTCTTCAGAATTCGAACTTGATTGGCAATGTCCGGCCCTTTTCTTTGAAAGCGTCGACTCAGCACGCCTTCCATCACCTCTCGGGCTTTGTCGTATTCGTCTTTTTCTTCTAAAAGAATCTCAGCCTGCGCTCCATACTGGTCCAGCTGCTGGTGAGTGATGAATCGAGCATACCCATATGCCGCGGCCGGCAGGAGTAGCAAAAGCAACCAATTCTTGGCCGCCACCTTGAGCGCCAACCGGAGCTGTTTCAGACTGTTGTTCTGGGCACCACCGTCCAATCCTGCCATACGCTAAAGATAATCCTCTGAAACCTCTGGGAGGTAAAGTATCTTGGAGGTCATGAAGAATGTGTTCCGGGTTGTGATGCTCAGCTGCGTTATGCTGTCGTCGCTGCGAGGTTTTTCACAAGGAGCTCAGCCTGTTGATTGCTGCTTTGATTGTTCGTGTGCGTTTTGCGCGGACATAGCCAGTTGCGCTGGGCCAATTGTGAATCCTGCTGACTGTTTTCGAGGAGGGACTGAAATATGTGGGGTTGATCACCCGACAACAACCTGTTCCACGTTTTGGGAAAACAACACGCAAGGTGTGCAGTCTGATACCCCGCAGCCTACAGATCCAAATGGGTGCATCCCGATTGACGGAGGGCTTGGGTTTTTGATTGCCGGGGGACTTGGCATTGGCGTGGTGGGAATCCGCCG
>CACAUH010000014.1 GCA_902535565.1 uncultured Bacteroidota bacterium
CGACATCCGATGGATTCCCTATGGCACACCTGAATTCAGCATGGAAAACGGCACACTGCAAGTTCACATCGACGGGACAACGACCCAACTGCAACTGGTGGGTACACACAACGCCTTGAACCTGTATGGCGCAATGAAACTGGCTGAGGCCTGGGGCGTTTCAAAGGCGGACTTCCTCGGCGCCGTCCAAGATTTCAAAGGCGCCGCCGGTAGACTAGAACGGGCGCGGGACATGCCCGAAAAACGATGCACAGTCTTCCGGGATTTTGCCCATGCCCCCTCCAAGGTGAAGGCCACGACCAACTCCGTGCGCGACCAATTTGGCGACAGAAAACTGATCGCCATTCTCGAACTACACACCTTCTCCAGCCTGAATCCCGACTTCCTGCCCACGTATGCAGGCGCCTTGGATTCCGCAGACGAGGCCTGGGTATGCTATTCGCCCTCTGTGCTCAAACACAAGCGGCTGCCACCACTGGATGTGAACACGGTGCGAACCGCGTTCCAACGGGAGGATTTGCGGGTGTTAGACGATCATGGAGCACTGCTGGAAGCCACAAAGTCAGCAGCAGGACCAGACTCCGTCTTCCTCCTGATGAGCTCGGGACGCTTCGGGGGAAAGAACCTTGAAGAAGCAATTGACGAGACCGTCATGAGGATGCTGTGACACTCACCCCAAGACAACGTCCAAAACCATCATCACGACAAAGCCGAGGATGAACCCTAGGGTCGCCACGTCGGTGTACTTGTCTCTTTGCGTTTCGGGAATCACCTCCTCAACCACCACATAGATCATTGCACCCGCCGCAAAGGCCAATGCATAAGGAAGCATGGGCTCAATCGTGAGCACGGCAACAGCCCCCACCACACCTGCAATAGGCTCCACGATGGCGCTGAGCTGACCGAACCAAAAAGAGCGCTTTCTAGAGACCCCCTGTCTGCGAAGGGGCATGCTCACCGCGATGCCCTCTGGAAAGTTCTGGATGCCAATTCCCAATGCCAGCGCAATTGCACCACCAATCGTGGCCCCCTCCAATCCAGCAGCAGCCCCACCAAAAAGAACCCCAACCGCCAAGCCCTCAGGGATGTTGTGAAGTGTGATGGCCATGACCAACAGTGTGGTTCGATGCCAATCGGTCTTGGGGCCTTCCGCCTCCCCCTCATCGAAATTGATGTGCAGGTGAGGTGTCAATTTGTCCAAAGCAAAGAGGAACAACGCCCCGACGATAAAGCCAGTCGCCGCCGGGGTCACACTGGCCAGGCCTTCGCCCCCCGCCATGTCAATGGCGGGAATCAGCAGCCCAAAACAGCTCGCAGCCACCATCACCCCCCCGGTAAAACCGAGCATGCCGTCCAGCAATCTCCGGTGCAACTCCTTGAAGAAGAATACCAATGAGGCACCTGCTGCCGTCATCAGCCAAGTGAACAACGTGGCGATCAAAGCAGCCCCGACGGGGCCCATCTCAATAAAAAAGGATTCGATTTCAGACACTTGGGTATCCGGTATTGGGTTCTTCGTCTTCCGGCTCTGGGAAGACAATGATGGGTTCTGGATTGCTCTGGTCCACCCAGAGACGCTTGGTCACCGAAGGCGACAACACTTGCGCATCGCCATTTTCAGAAAAACGGACTTCCAAGCTGCCATCAAAGGCATGGCGGGTCTCCAAGGTCATCCGCGTGCCCAATGCAATGCCGAGAATGCCGAGATGACGGAGAAATGAATCCCGGCCATCAACGACCCCCACCACGACCAGCTCCAGGCCTCTGGGCGCCTCAGATAGCAGCGTGCGCGCCGCCACCGAGCGAAACCGCCCGTTTGGCCCAGGAATGGCATCCCCGTGTGGATCGAGCTTGGGAAACCCGAGAAACGCGTCCAAACGGTTGGTCAAGTCTCGGCTGCCCACGTGCTCTAATTCTTCTGCGATTTCATGGACCTCGTCCCATTCAAAGCCCAAGTGATCAACCAAAAAACACTCCCAAAGTCGGTGGCGACGGAGGATGTTCATGGCAATGCGACGCCCCTCGCTTGTGAGGTGGACGCCGTGGTATCTCCGGTAGGTGACCCAGCCCTTATCGCCAAGCTTCCTCAGCATCGCCGATGTGCTGGCCGGTGTGGCCCGAACGCGGCCCGCCAATTCAGTCGTGCTGACCTGCGCCTTGCCCTCCTCGTGCAAATGCAAAATAGCCTTGAGATAGTTCTCGACAGAAACCGTCGGCATGGCACAAAATTAGAGCAGAGCAACTCACTTTTTAGCCTTGCCTAAAAATCAAATAAGCTTGACTTGATTTTATTTTGAATCGAGAAAAACAAAAAGGTGAGTACACTCCAACTTTTGCTGATGCGTCACGGAAAGGCCGAAAACGGCACAACCGGACTGCCCGATCACGACCGTCAACTGGCCAGCAGAGGTTGCCTCAACGCCCGGGACCAAGCGCATGCATTTCGACCCAAAACAGCGGACGGAATGCTCGTCAGCAGTGCCAAACGCACCCAGCAAACGGCCGACATCATGATCGACACATGGACAGAACTGGGTACACCCACTTCAGCCATGCCCATCAGACGAGATACACCGCAGGGTTACCTCGCTTCAGCAGAGCAGTGGATGTCGCTCATCGCCATGGAACAAGGGCCCAGCCGACTGTGGATCGTGGCACACAATCCCGGAATCAGCGAACTCGTAATGCTGCTCACAGGCCAATACATCGGGATGACCACGGCGGACATCGTCCAAATCGAACTGGACCTCGCAGCTTGGATCGACATTGGACCTGGCCAAGGACAGGTGAAGCGCCACCGCACCGGCAGAGGGGTTTAACTTCACGCCATGCCGCACCCCAACCCATCGACCGGAACGCAAGATCTGATGACCCTCACTCCGCTAGAAGCCAGGTTCTGGACGGTTCGCCGAATTGCAGGCCTGCTGGGCTTGGCCTTGCTCATCGGAGGACTCATGCGGTTCTCCGACCTCACCGCCTACCTCATCATCTCCATTTCACTGAGTTTCATTGGACGCCCCATCGTGCGACTGTGTGATCGAATCCGCATCGGAGGCCGCACCCTCGGTTCGACCGTCGGGGCCGTTCTGACCTTGTTCCTGCTCTTTGCTGCACTCGGATTGCTCGTCAGCCTGTTTGCCCCACTCATTTCAGCTGAGGCAGGTGCATTGGCCAGTCTAGACTTTGAAGGAACTGCTCTCCAAATCGAGATTCTGGCGGCCGAATGGCTTCCCGTCCTGCAAGCCCAAGGCGTAGACCCTACAGCATGGATTGACACTGGCAGTCTAGGAAAGACACTGTCTACTGCATTGGGACCAAACGGCCTCGGCGGGGCACTGACCGGCGTTTTTTCTGCAGCGGGGAATCTCGTGGTGGCCCTCTTCAGCATCGCCTTCATGACCTTCTTCTTTTTGAAGGACAGACAGCTGTTTCCCAACATGTTAAACGCCCTCACGCCAGACCAGCACATGGAGCGCATGCAGAGCGTCATTGAAAATTCCACCCGCTTGCTCACACGCTATTTCGTGGGCTTGGCTGCCCAGGTGGCCATCATCACCACCATCATCACCAGCGGGCTACTCATTCTAGGCGTACCCAATGCCTTCCTGATTGGCTTTCTCGCCGGACTACTGAACCTGATTCCCTACGTGGGGCCGCTGATTGGCGCGGGCTTGGGTCTGGGCATCATTCTGACCACCCATGTCCCGGCTCCCGAGCTGGGCAGCCTGCTCGGCAAGGCCGCATTGGTGTTTCTCGCAGGACAAATCGTGGACAACCTGTTCACCCAACCTGTGATTTTTGCTGGAAGCGTAAAAGCCCATCCACTCGAGATTTTCCTGCTGATTTCCATCGCCGGCAGCCTCGCTGGAATCACCGGCATGATGCTGGCCATTCCAGCCTATTCACTGCTTCGGGTGGTCGCCAAGGAGTTTCTCGGCGGATTCAAAGTGATTCAGTCGCTTACAGACGATTTGTAAGCCCTTCAGATTTTTGTGGACAGTCCGATGAAATTTTCCGCTGTCCATCCGGACCAATCGCCGTATCTTTTTACCCCGTATGCACGGCACTACGGGACAGGCTAAAGCCACCAAATACATCTTCGTCACAGGAGGGGTTTCTTCCAGCCTCGGAAAAGGCATCATCAGCGCGTCTTTGGCCAAGCTCTTGCAAGGCCGTGGCATGAAGGTGACCATCCAAAAACTGGACCCCTACATCAACATCGATCCCGGCACCCTGAACCCCTACGAGCACGGTGAATGCTTCGTCACGGATGATGGTGCTGAAACCGATTTGGATCTCGGACACTACGAACGGTTTCTCGATGTGCGCACCTCCCAAGCCAACAACATCACGACCGGTCGGATATACCAAAGCGTCATCGACAAGGAGCGCCGCGGAGAATACCTCGGCCGGACAGTTCAAGTCATCCCCCACATCACCGACGAAATCAAACGTTGCGTACAAATACTGGGGTCTGGAGATGACCACGACTTCGTCATCACCGAAATAGGCGGCACTGTGGGCGACATCGAGTCCCTCCCCTACATCGAAGCGGTGCGTCAGATGCGTTGGGAGCAACCGGAAGACACGCTCGTCATTCACCTCACACTCGTCCCCTACCTATCCGCGGCGGGCGAATTGAAAACCAAGCCGACACAACACAGCGTGAAGCAACTCCTAGAATTTGGAGTTCAACCGGACGTCTTGGTCTGCAGAACAGAACATCAACTCTCCAGCGCCATTCGCAACAAGTTGGCTCGATTCTGCAATGTGAATGTCGAAGCCGTCATCCAATCCATCGACGCTGACACCATATACGACGTTCCACTACTGATGCAAGAAGAAGGACTTGATAGAGTGGTCCTCAGTAAGTTGAACATCGAACAATCCGGTCATATTAACCTGAGTGCTTGGCTCAATTTCCTGCAGAAACACAAGAACCCTGAAGACCAAGTGAACATCGCCCTCGTGGGCAAGTATGTCGAACTGAAAGACAGCTACAAGAGCATTGCTGAATCTTTCACCCACGCCGGCGCAGCGTGCGGCCTAGAGGTAAAGGTGCACTGGATCCACAGCGAGCAAATCCTCCCAGACAACACTGACGAGGTCTTCTCCGGAATGAACGGGATACTGGTTGCACCCGGCTTCGGATCCCGCGGCATAGACGGGAAAATCGAAGCCATCCGGCACGCAAGAGAAAACGCAGTCCCCTTCTTCGGAATCTGCCTGGGCATGCAGTGCGCCGTCATCGAATTCGCAAGAAATGTCATCGGTCTCGAAGAGGCACACAGCACAGAGATTAAAGACTACACACCCGACCCCGTCATCGACCTCATGGAAGAACAAAAGGGGCTCGCTGACATGGGCGGAACCATGAGACTGGGAGCCTACCCATGCCAACTGTCCCCAAATTCCATTGCATCCAATGCCTATGGAAAAGAGACCATTGAGGAGCGCCACCGCCACCGCTATGAGTTCAACGAGGCATACCGTGAGCAGTTTATTGAGAACGGCATGATCCCCACAGGCACCCACCCTGACTCCAACCTGGTGGAAATTGTGGAAATACCTGATCACCCCTGGTTTGTCGGTGCTCAGTTCCACCCTGAATACAAGAGTACGGTGGTCACGCCACACCCCCTATTCAAGGCCTTCATCGAAGCAAGCCACGCGAACAAAGCCGAGCATAAGGGTGCAGAGACAACGGAAAAGAAATCAACCTCCGCAACCCGACCGGACGTCGGGTAAACCTGCATCTCGCGAGCATATCGCTTGTAATCGCGGCCGCTCAACCGCAACAAAACCCGCACCAATCACCCGTCTGGACTCCATGAACCAGTGACCCCATCTGGCTGAGTTCGCACTAACCTCTGCGGCAACCATCGCGATTGGCCGCAGTTACATCAGTCGCTCAACAGGCTACACAATGATGAACAAAAGGTTGACTTAAAACAACTCAAATTACTCAAAAACAGGTATTTGAATTACATATTCAGCTTACCGAAAGCAAACCCCACGTAAGGCACCAACCCAACAGCACCACAAGACGCATCGATCGCCAAACGGGACAGCCATCACCTCTGCGCCTCTGGAGCTAGACCCACATCGGCACAGACGGCCACCCACATCCACAGGACGAACACAACACCCCGCTGGGCCTCCAAAACGGACTCCACCGAAGCGTGCAACAAAACGACCATTCCACACAAAAGCCCAAGCACATTTCGCCTGCGCCAATTTCCTACCAACCAACGCCAGAGAACCAGCGAGAAAACAAGGACACCGGGCCACCCACACGCGACGCCTGCCTGAAGCCATTGGTTGTGTGAATTGAGCCTCCGGTCCTCTGCATACCCAACCCCATCTCGCCTGTAGATCCGCACCAATTCATCCGTGACATCACCAGTGCCTACCCCGAACGGGTTGTGCCACAACAACTCTGCAGAAGAACGCCACACAGCCACACGGCCTGAACTGCTGCTGGCCACAGGGGCATCTGCAGATTGCATCACTGCCGCAGCAGTCTTCATCTCTTGGAACCTCGGCCGAGCAACAAACCAAGCGCTCAGACCCAAAACAAACAGGAAGGCCAGGGTCATCTTGGCAGAACGCTCACGGACAGGGACATCCCCCATCATGCTAACAAAAACCCGCTCTGCAAGCGCAGCAAAGAGTGCAACAAGAATTCCTGCCTTAGAGGCAAGCAGACCGATGGACAACGCAAAGAGCAGCGTGAGCCCCCATCTCCAGCGCCTCCCACCCCATGTCCGCGAGAGCCCCAACCAAGCCACCGCTGCATGGAAACTGAGGTATGCCGGGTGTATATCCCCCGCAAACCGGGCATACCGCCAAAACCGATCATCCCCCAACACCACCTGATGCCATCCAGCAGACAACAGCCTCCACGTCAAATACACCACGAGGCTCCAGCCCACAGACCACCAAAAATCCTTGCGAATTGGACGCCCCGGAATGCCGGCCACCAATGGCAAAAACAGAAGAGACGCCTTGACCTCCAGACCAAAAAGCCATGCCCCTGTGTTGGCACTCCACAATCCCGCCACCACTTGCAGTCCGTAGTAGAAAAACCAAGGCCACACCCCCCCCTGAATCGACCAAGAGGACGTCCGTAAGTGAAGGCGCCAACGCAACATCCTGCACAAAGCAGCCAAAAACAAGAACGAGCTGACCATCACCCCTCCCCACAATAGGGCGGGCATCAGAAGGCGCCAAGCCCACTGTTCAATGCGACAAAGCGAATCCTCAGTCATCACTTCAAAACCCTGGCCACAGACCGAGAAATAAGAAACCACTGCATTTCGATTAGAGGGAATACCATGGTCAAATAAAGAGGGTCATCATCTTGTCTTCCCTGGCCCCATGAAAACCGGGAGCCACAGGCTTTGTGGCATGGGGCGAAGATAAACTCAGGGCTGACCGGGAGGGCGGGTCATCGCAACATGAGGTATGCCATCCTCCAGATAAGACTCACCCACGGCCTCAAAACCAAAATCGGCATAGAAACGCTCGAGGTATTGCTGGGCAGACAACCGAATGGGCTGCCCCGGCCACTGTCTGTGCAGGGCGTCCAAACTACGGGTCATCAATTCCTTTCCCAAGCCAGACCGGCGCACTTCTTGGGCCGTAACCACTCGACCAATACTGACTTCAGCTGGATATGAAACGCCTGCGGGCAGCAGCCTGGTCAGGGCCAAAACCGCACCTCCGCCTGATGCGGGGCTCCCCGACCGTTCAGCCCAAAGGTGAAGGCCCTTGCGGTCCTTGTCGTCCAAGTCCTGATAGGGACAATCCTGCTCCACAACGAACACTTCCGCACGAAGCCTGAGCAATCCATACAGCTCCTCCCTATCCAGTTCTTCCCAAAACTTGCACTTCCAAACGAATCCATTGAGACCGGCGTCGAACATGCCGGCAAATTAGCGCCTCTGCACGGCTACTTTTGCCGCATGGCAGGCGGAAATGTGCTTTCAGTTGAAGGGCTGACGAAACGGTTTGGCGAACGGCTCATTTTCGAGGACCTCCACTTCGGTCTGGACCAAGGACAGAAGGCGGCATTGATCGCGAGAAACGGAACGGGCAAGAGCACCTTGATGAAGGTCCTGCTCGACATCGAAGGCGCTGACGGAGGCTCTGTCACCTTCAACGGACAAACGCGGATTGCGCATCTCGCTCAGGAACATGGACTTGACCTGGACCGAACCATTCTGGCCAACCTGTTCGAAGCGGACAACGATGCCATGCGCGCCATTCGACAATACGAGAAGGCCACCAAAGACGAAGACCCAGAAGCACTGCAAGCCGCATATGACGCAATGGACCGAGCCGATGCCTGGAGCTACGAAGCGCAGGCCAAGGAAATTCTCGGCAAACTCGGCCTCCACAACACAGAGCGGTTTGTGGACAAGCTGAGCGGCGGCGAAAAACGAAGGGTCGCCCTCGCCAAATGCCTCATTGAACAGCCCGACTTGCTGCTGCTTGATGAGCCCACCAACCACCTGGATATCAGCATGATCGAATGGCTGGAAGGGTTTCTTGCGAAAACCAAAACCACCCTCTTAATGATCACGCACGACCGCTTCTTTCTCGAGGTGGTGTGCGACACCATCTTCGAACTCGACAGCTTCGGACTTCACAAATACCCAGGAAACTGGAGTGATTTTCTCGAGATGAAGTCCGAGCGATCTGCCAACGAACACGCCCAGCGCGACCGCGCCCGCTCCATCATGAGGCGCGAACTGGAATGGGTGCGGGCGACCCCTCAAGCGCGAACAGGAAAGAGCAAGTCCCGCCTCGACGCATTCAAAGATTTGAAAACCAAAGCCAGCGTCCGCCTGGAAGAAGACGAAGTCCGACTCGAACTCGACCCCGCCCGTCTCGGCGGCAAGATTCTGGAATTGCACAAGGTGCGCAAAGCATATGGAGAGAAGGTCATTCTGGACGGCTGGACCTATCACTTCAAACCCGGCGAACGGGTTGGACTCATCGGGGAAAATGGAGCTGGCAAGAGCACCCTTATCCGACTCATCACAGGCGAGGACGTGCCTGATGGTGGCAAGGCCGTGATCGGCGACACAGTGGTGTTTGGACACTTCAGCCAAGAACCGCCACAATTCGACGACGGCATGAAAGTGATCGAGGCCCTACACGAGATTGCCGAATTCATGCCGCTGAAAAGGGGCAAGAAACTGGCTGCAGCGCAACTCCTCGAGCGGTTTTTGTTTCCCCGCCACCGCCACCATGACTTCATCCACAAGCTCAGCGGAGGGGAACGCAAACGGCTCCACCTTCTGCGGGTGCTCATGGCCAACCCAAACTTCCTCGTCTTTGACGAGCCCACCAATGACCTCGATGTCTTCACCTTGGGCATCCTAGAAGAGTTCCTGCTCGATTTCACGGGCTGTCTCCTTCTGGTGAGCCACGATCGGTATTTCATGGACAAGCTGGTCGACCATGTCTTCGTGCTCGACGGCGCAGGAGGCGTGCGGGATTTCCCGGGCAACTACACCCAGTACCGCACGGCAGCAGATGCGGAAGCCAAGGCTGCCGCAGCGCAACGCTCCGCCCAAGCAAAAGCTGAAGCAGCGGCGAAAAAAGCAGAAAAACAAGGTCCCGTGTCGCCCAAAGGAGACTACAGCGAACGCCTGAGCTACAAGGAAAAAAGAGAATATGACGGGCTCGAAGATGTCATCGCCGAATTGGAGTCGAAAAAAGCAGCACTCGAATCAGCGATGAGCGGCACGGGAATCAACCACGAAGAGATGACCAGATTGGCCACGGAATTAGGCAAAGTCACACAGGACATCGAGACCAAGACCGAACGCTGGATCGAACTGGACGAGCGGGCCTGAAGCTGGGGTTACTGTTGATCGAAATCCACAATGAACCGACCTGAACCCGGTTTCGGTTTTGTTTGACAGGTCAGCACAAATCCTTGGTCCACCTCACCAGGTTCAAGGGCATAGTTGACGTCCATCTCTCCCTTTCCCTCGCTGACCAATGCGCGACACGTGCAACACACCCCGCCAAGACAACTGTATGGAAGGTCCAATCCAGACTCCAAACCTGCATCCAAAACACTCTGACTGCCGTCGTAGTCCAACTTGTGGGTCGACCCATCAATCACGATGAACACCTCCTGGCCATCGTCCACCACAGCTGTATTAACCGCCTGACCAGAATCAATCACCTTGACCGTTGGGGACGTGAACAACTCAAAATGAATGCGCTCCGCCGAGACTCCCGCAGCTTCCATTCGCTCCCGTACAGCGTGGATCATCGGCTCTGGTCCGCATGCGAACACATCGTCAATTGGAGCACCCCCGAGCAGCGATGAAACCACCGAGTCCACCTTTTGCGAATCCATTCTGCCCGCATACAACGGCGTTTCCACTGGCTCTCTCGTGAAAAAGTGAAACACGCGAAGGCGATTGAGAAAGCGGTCCTTCAGGTCTTCCAATTCTGCCTTGAAGATGACACTTGCTTGGTTCTTGTTGGTGTACAAGAGGGTGAATCGACTCTGAGGTTCCACTGCCAAGACCGTCTTGATGTGAGACAGAACAGGCGTGATGCCCGATCCAGCAGCAAACGCCACATAGTGCTTGGCCTGTTCGGGGTCAAGTTCAGTGAAAAACCGCCCGTTGGGCGGCATGGTCCTCAAGGTGTCCCCCACTTTTAATTCGGCATTCGCCCATGTACTGAAGCGGCCATCGGGGACCTGTTTGATGGCGACGCGAAGCTCCTCACCCACACCGGCACAAATGCTGTAGCTCCTCCGAACTGACTCCCCCTTAATCTCTTGATCAAAGGTGAGGTATTGGCCTTGCTTGAAGTGAAAAGTCTCCTTCAGAGCAGAAGGGACATCGAGAACAACGGAGACACAATCCCCAGTTTCCCTGCGGACCTCGGTTACCTGAAGGTCATGAAATCGATCGGACATGAATGGCGAATTTCGGGATGAATTCTGTTGGGAATAGAACCCATTGTGCACCCCATCGGTTCTCTCCACTCAGACCGCCTTATTTTTGGGAAGCATGGAAATGGACCTGTTGCACCGATTCGAGGCCTACATCGCCTCGGACAAGAAGATTGAGCCGAAGGATTGGATGCCCGATGCCTATCGGAAAACGTTGATTCGCCAAATCAGCCAACACGCGCATTCGGAAATCGTCGGCATGCTCCCAGAGGGAAACTGGATTAGCCGTGCACCCAGTCTAAAACGCAAGGCCATCCTGATGGCCAAGGTCCAAGATGAGGCTGGACATGGCCTGTATCTCTACAGCGCTTGCGAAACCCTCGGGGTCCAGCGGGACGACACGATTGCAGACCTGCACAGCGGCAAAGCCAAATACAGCAGCATCTTCAACTATCCCACCCTGAACTGGGCCGACATCGGTGCCGTAGGGTGGTTGGTCGACGGCGCTGCAATCATGAATCAGGTCCCACTCTGCAAATGCAGCTATGGCCCCTATGCCCGGGCCATGGTTCGCGTCTGCAAAGAAGAGAGCTTCCATCAGCGCCAAGGCTTCCAAATCATGATGACCATGGCAGGTGGCACGGAAGAACAAAAGGACATGGCTCAGGACGCCCTCAACCGCTGGTGGTGGCCATCCCTCATGATGTTTGGCCCCCCAGATGATGACAGCCCAAACAGCGCCCAGTCTATGGCTTGGAACATCAAACGATTCACCAATGATGAGTTGCGACAGAAGTTTGTGGACCTGACCGTTCCCCAAGCGGAACTCCTCGGCCTCACAATACCGGACCCCGACCTCAAGTGGAACGAAGAAACCGGGCACTACGACATCGGGGAAATCGACTGGTCCGAATTCAAGCGGGTCATCTCCGGTGATGGACCCTGCAACAAAGAACGCATCGAAACCCGGCGCAAAGCTTGGGATGATGGCGCATGGGTCAGACGAGCCGCAGTGGCGCATTCTCAGAAGCAAGCCGACAGAAGGGCATCCACTGACACTGCTGCCGCCTAAAACAAAACCCGTGGAAAAGCAGAACTGGCCCCTTTGGGAAATCTTCATTCGCAGCCGACAAGGGCTGTCTCACCGTCATGTGGGCAGCCTGCATGCCGCTGATGCAGAAATGGCCGTGGAGAATGCACGCGACGTCTACACTCGACGCCAAGAAGGCGCCAGCATATGGGTGGTTCCTGCAAACGCCATCACGGCCTCTTCTCCAGATGAAAAGAGTGTGCTCTTCGACCCTGCTGACGACAAAGTCTATCGCCACCCGACCTTCTACGATCTACCCGACGAGATCAAGCACATGTGACACGGATGAATGCCCGTTTTGAATATCTGCTGAGAATTGGCGACGATGCGCTCATCATGGGACAACAGTTGGGGCTCTGGACGGGTCACGGTCCAGTCCTCGAAGAAGACATTGCCCTAACCAACATCGGACTGGACCAAATCGGACAGGCTCGCGCATGGCTGACACTAGCAGGAAGGTGCGAGGGAAAGGGGCGCGATGAAGACCAACTCGCCTATTTCCGAACCCCGGTTGAATTCCGCAACGCCCAACTCTGTGAGCGGCCCAATGGCCACTTCGGAGACACCATTGCACGTCAGTTTCTTTTTGATGCCTATGCCACGGAACTTCACGCGGGCCTGTGCAACTCAGAGGACAGTGAAATCGCAGCCATCGCGCGCAAGAGCGCAAAAGAGAGTGCCTACCACCTCCGGCACAGCCGGGCATGGATGATCCGTCTAGGAGACGGCACAGAGGAAAGCCATCACAAGCTCCAACACAGCTTGAATGAAATCATACCGTATGCCGGAGATCTGTTCCATGCGGATGCGGTCACAGCGTCAGCTGCCTCAGAGGGCTGGGGCGTCGACCCCTCAAGTCTTCGAGAGGCCTGGAACACCCATGTCGAAGAGATGCTCAAGGAAAGTGGTCTAAACCGACCCGAATCGAGTGCCGAACAGACAGGAGGACGCAGAGGCCAGCACAGTAAGCAACTGTCCCAGCTCTTGGAAGAGATGCAGGTCTTGCCCCGCACCTACCCCAACGCTGAATGGTAATGCGCAGTCCAAACGACTGGATCAGCCTATTGGAAACAGTACCAGACCCAGAAATCCCGGTACTCAACGTGATTGAAATGGGCATTGTCCAAAGCGTCGAATGCCTGGACAACACCATCATCATCAAGATCACCCCTACATACATGGGATGTCCAGCGATGGATGCGATTGCCGATGACATTCGATCCAAATTGGGGGCCATCGCAAAGGAAGAGTCAAAAACGCTCAGAGTAGAACTCGTCTATTCACCGGCTTGGACCACAGATTGGCTAGATGATGCTGCAAAAGCCAAGCTGGAGAAGTACGGAATCGCTCCGCCAGTCCAAACATCAGACAAGCGGGCACTGCAAGGAGAACCAACTGAAGTCCAATGCCCACATTGCAAAAGCAAGGACACGCGCCTTGTCAGCCTTTTCGGTTCGACGGCATGCAAGGCGCACTATCAATGCAACAGCTGCTCAGAGCCATTTGACTATTTCAAGTGCATCTGAGCAACGCCGACAAAGAATCGAGACAAGCCCCGCAGGTAAGATGGCTCCTGCGGTTTTTCATCGAGTATCTTGGTTCAATGCGGTATGTTGTCGTGTTCTTCATCTGCGCGTTCTGTTCCTTCACCGAGGCACAAATCGTAACCCCGTACAATCCTGACTCCAATCAAGACAGTGCCATTGGGTCTGCAGACCTCATCGATTTCCTGACCTATTTCGGCTATCCGTTTACGCCCGACGCCATTGAAATCAACGGCGAAGACTTCCTCAGCACCCTCTTCACCCTGACCGAGCAGGTATCGGCACTTCAGGAACAGGTCAACACCCTTGAAGCAGAGGCGATGACCAAGGATAGCGTATTGAAGGTCACCTGGTTGAGAAACCTGAGGCACGCCAACTTAGAGGGTGCAACCATGGTCGATATGGATTTGAACCGGGTCGATTTCAGCTACGCAAATTTCCAGAACGCACAACTGATGAACTCCAGCTTTGGAAACGGCATTCTAGAAGGCACAGACCTTTCTGGAGCCAATCTCTTTAACGCCGACTTCGATGCCGCCATTCTGGCAAATGCGGACCTGGGTGGGGCTGTCCTCACCTATACCTATTTCGGCTACACCTCCCTCGACGGAGCCAATCTTTCCGGAACGGACATGTCCGATTCCTATGTAGAGGGAGCAATACTGACTTGCCTTCAAGGCTGCCCTGACTCCGCTCCAATTGGCATGACTTGCATTCCGGACGAGGCCTGTGATCTTCCCAATCGCTTCCGCATTGTAGAAGAAGACTGAGGACAATAAACGCCACTCTCTCTTGCCAACTTCGGAATGGAATAGCCATGTTGAAGGACGAAACAAAATCCCTTCGGCCCCATCCATAAAAAAGCCCTTCGTCAACGACAGGAAGTCTTCTGCATCGACGGGAGCCCTTTGGTAAAGACAGTTTGAACAAAACAGCCGCGCCAAAAAACCGACAAGAACGTCAGTTCAAGCCTGCCCATCGGACCTTTCGGCCCATTCCATCCACAACCTCTAGGGTCAGCCATCCCGTGGCATAGGGGACTTCGATGGAAACCTCCCCAATCAAGCCCGCGAATTGATCTTCCAGCAAAAGGCGACCAGCAGCGTCGTACCAGCGCAAACGTGCGCCGACCCATTCCTCTTCGAAAACAGCGCTCAAAACGCCATCCGAAATGCCCTGCCAACGAACAGATTCAGGTGTGGCCAATCGGTTCTTTCCGACCAACATCTCAAAGGGCACGCTGACCTCACAATCGGGCCCGTATGCCACAAGCTCTATTGCGTAAGCGCCCAAACTGTCAACCACCAAGTCAAAATCCCCATCTTGATCCACTGCAACGCCATTGACAATCCAATGGTAACCGAAACCCTCTTCCTGAGGGCAGCCCAAGCAAGTTGCCTCGAGCACAGCCTCACCATCCCAACCCAATTCCGTATATGGCGAATACACAGGGGCAACCTGAGGCAGGTCTGGGTCGTCCAAGGCCACAAATTCTGCCACATTCAGACAGGGGTGAATTACCTTAAGTATGTATTGTCCCGGATCCAAACCTTCAATGACGTGCTCCCCAGCGGGAAGGTCAGCCTCGTAAACAAGCGCATTGTTCTCCCAAATGGAGGTTTGAAACTGCCCTCCTCCGTACAATTCAAAGGCGACTCCTACAGTTCCCACATTGCACTCTGCGGGTTGCGGAGTCAGTCCGAGCAACTCAGGTTCTTCGCCGGGGAAGACCAAAGCATGACGGCGTCCTCCACGGCACATTGATTCTCCCGGATATGCATTCACCATCACGCCATACTCACCTGGAACAACTTGAAACTCCACATCGCCCGTAACCTGGGTCAAGGTGGCCTCCACGTCAAGCGTGGCATAATTGACCAAGGTCAAATCGGCAACAACATCACCCAGCTCAACCAAGACCATGCCCTCCGCATCATCAGGGCAGTCTGGAGACACCCCTGTCGTCAGAGCAAAAGGCGATGAATACAAGGTGAAGCGGCCCTGAGGAGCGTCGTGCTCCGTCAATGTAAAGGCCATCTCCTCCCCTTCTTCAATCAGGAGAACCTCACCCGTCTCGCTGTCCACAATGTGAGCGCAGACGTCCGGATTACCACTGACCGAAACCACCCGCATTGTAGAGGGAATAGTGGCCCTCGAGCGAACATAAAGCTCGCTCTCCGCCTCCATGGGCAGCGATTTCGCCACATAGCGCTGTCCATCTGCCACAACGGCCATCTCACCGCTTCGGACAGATGAGGAGGCCAAACGGCTCAAGTCCCCAGCCACGAAATCGCCTTCACTTGCCCCCTCGCGAAATCGAATGAGGGTCTTGGTCGCACCGAATACATTCTCGGTCTCCAGGATCACCGTGGCCACATCGGCCTCTCCAGAGCGAACAAACTCCGCCTCCGGCCCGTCATTGTTAATGAATTCGGGCTTGATGGTCAATGTCCCACTGTTAATCCCGGATGGAACGTTGTCCTTGACCCTTACCCAAAATGCCTGACCTGGTTCAATGCATCGAGCCGCCGTAGAAAATTGAGATTCACTGTTAGCAACGGAATACCGAACGAACTGCTTTGACTGAGTATCGTAAATAGCAAACTGATCCTCAACGAGCTCCGCATTGTTGGCATCCGCAATCACCAAATCCCAATCGAGTCTTGCTTGGTAGGGATTATAAACCAAGTTCCACCCTTCATATTGATCATCCGTTTCTGCATTGTTTGAACGAGTCAAAGCAAATGTTTTAGCAGCCCCTGTAGCATGGCTGTTCAAGGACCCCATAGTCACCATGGTCGGTGTCTGACTCCCTGCGATCATAATCCAAGCTCCACCGTATTGATTCAAAAGGGTCGCGTTCGATGTGGGCTCAACGAATCCACTGCTGGTCTCATCCCAAAACAAAACAGTCGCGAATGAATTTGGCCAGTTCGTGCCGGGCCAACCGGCCAAATAAAACCCTGGAATATTGTCTAGATCCCCAACCGTGACGCCATCAATTGGAGAGGCAAACAGAGAATACCCACTATATGTGATGCCATCCGTGTCCGGGGCAAAGTAGCGTTCGACCCTGACTTGACCCGTAGAGAACGTGAGTGCATCAGATGCGGGGAGCATGTCCATTACTCCCGTCTTTTCTTCCTCGCCTGTACCGGAATTGGCCACTGAAGAGAATATCAAATCATTGGCACCCATAGACAAGGATGCGGATGTTCCAAGACACAGGCGGCCGTTGATGCCCACAGCATCGCTTGCCGTGACACCTGACGTGTTGTTGACTATGAGTTCATCAAACACTGCACCTGCTCCAGAAATGACCTGGGCTACAGTTCCATTCAACGTGAACGTCCCTGAAACTGCAGTAGGCGGAGCCGCTCCGAAGTATACGTCCCCGTGCACATTGAGGTTCTGTCCCGACGGAACATTCACTGACGCTGTGGGCGGGAGCTGCAAGTCCTGGAGGTCAAAGTTTGACGGTACCCCTTCGCCCGGGGTCGGGAATGAGAACGCCCCATCAACGCAAAGCCGCCCTTCACCGCTGACTGAAGTGCCATCGTGGTCGAGGAAATCCCCCATCACGCGAATGCGCTTTCCTGCGGGAATCACCAAGGAGCCTCCCTGTTCGATAGTCAGGTTTCGAACGAACAGGTCCTCCAAAGTCGACGCACTCGGCGTGGTGCCATCCGCCGTCACCGTTGTGCCCGTGGACACCACAAAATCAAATGTGGTCGCGCTGTTCTGGCTCAGCGCAGAAAGGGACTTGGCATCCAAATATGGTGCCTCCCCACAATTTCCCCCGCACGACGTTCCAGCCCAGATTTTCTCACTGAAACCTCCATCATAGCGACTGTATGCCGTTGCAAATTGGTAGACGCAGCTGCCGTCCTCCACTTGCGCCGCCGCATCATAACCAGATGCAGCATTCGGGTCAGTGCATCCGGTCTTACCCCATGCCGAAACCGCCACATCATCGAGGTACATCGCGTCTTCCTCTTCCGCATCAACCTCCACCTCGATGACCAAGGCAGAACCGCTGACCGACTGCTCCGATGATGAAAAAACAGTTTTGGACGTCCCTATGTCACCGGTCACGTTGGCAATTTGGGTTTCAGTCCCCCCGTCCACTTTGGCAAACGCAGTCCAACCATCGCTGGCATCCAAATCCGCATTTTCCATGATCCGAGAATCGAAGAAGTAAGTGGAGTACCCGGTGATGTCGATGCTTTTGCTAACCCAGCGAATGTCACGGGCTCTATTTGCCTCCAGTGCATAACCGCTTCCCACGGGCTCGTCATAGAGATAGAAACCACCATAAGTGTCATTGCCGGCAATATTCGCACAATCCCAACTCCAGTTGCTGTCATTCACCGATATAGAACCCCCGGCAGCTGAGCACAGCTCAGCACCACTGACATTGTAGTGGAAGTTCTCGTCATCAAACTCTTCCGAGTAAAGGGCATCAAAACTCTGGGCTGTGCAGAAGCAAGGGTCTCCGCCACCGACATTCACGGTCCATGTGTACCCTTGGCCAGAGGCAGGAGAAGCACACTCATAGCCAGGAAAAACACATGAGTTGTCATCCAATGTGGCAGATGCCGAATAATTGCATGCCGTCTTGTCGGTGCACCCACAGGAGCCCGGCACCGTCTCGGTCACCGAGACCGGAATGGCCGAAGACTCAAACGCATTTCCGGCGCTGTCTGTGGCGCGTACCACCACACTAAAAGAAGCGCCCCCCACGTCGGCGCAAGTCACAGCCACACTCGAAGAATACGTTCCTGAGCTTCGCTTGATCTCCACCGTGATGCTGCCATTGACCGTACATGCATCTGCCGGGTTGCCCAATACACCCACGTGCGATGGAAGAATGGTTGCGTTGCCCGAGCCGTTCAAAATGACGGAGTGCCCGGACAGCATGCTGAGGTTTGGCGGCGTCACGTCCTGGACAGTCATAGCCACAGGTCCGGAAGACGCACTTTCATTTCCGGCTTCGTCCCTTACCCTAAAGAAGACATCCTTAGAACCGACATCTGAACATGTCAATGGAAGGGTGGCAGCAAACGTGCCATCAGCCGCGTCACTGACCAAATAAGTAAGATCTCCTGCTTCACTGCAATCATCCGACGCTGTCACATATGCATTCGAAGCCGTCAAGGTGGCCGCACCCGTAGCATCCAACTCAATCGACCCTCCCGTCACGCTCGCAATTGTCGGAGCCGAAACATCCGTTGTAATACAGGATGCAGAGCCCGTGAGCAGAAGGTTGTCGAATCGGTGGTTCTCATCTTCTCCCGTATTGTTCACACGAATAACAAACTGAACGGTGGAAGCCACCGTAAGGCTGGAGTTGAGTGAGGCCGACCCGAAGTCATCCACATGCTCGGTCAGCAGTGTCTCTGATCCACCATCGTATTTCACGTAGACCTTGATGTAATCCTCCGACTCGAGGTTCTCAGTCCCCTCAGATAAATCTGCACTGAAGTTCAATCCCGTGCGGCCAGCGACATTGACGAGAGGCGAAGTCCACGCCAACTCTCCATCGGTTTCTTTTCCTTCAAACAACTTGTTGCCACTGATGTCCTCGACCCACCAGTTGTCAATGCTCGCCGTGTTTCCAGACAAGGTCCAATCCTGATCCACATCATTGGGGTAACCTCCGCTGCTTGCGCCGTCCGCACCCAAACCGTAATTATCCGGAAAGTCCTCGAAATCTTCAGAGTAGAGAGTGTACTGACATTCGGAGGCTGCAGGATCCGCGTAATTGCTCGCGCTGGTGTCTGTGCAGTTGTCAGACGTGTCGCACAGCCCATCAGAATCGACATCAGTAGCGCAGCCCTGCTTTCCCTTAATCTTGAAATCATCAATGCCGAGATATTCATTCGCTCCGGGAGAATTGATGGTCAACTTGACATAGACAGTGGATGCAATCGGCAAAGTCACAGGCGCTTCGTGGGCAGAGGTGAAATTGAGCGCATCGTCGCCCCAGAACGAAATCCCAGTGAAGTCGAAACCACTTCCTGCGGTGTAATCAGAACCATCCGTGCTAAAGGAAACCGCAACACTTCGACTATTGGTCATTCCTTGATTTGCCATCACCAATTCAATCTTGGCACAGCTTGAATACCCTGATGTGTTAATTGTCCAAATCAATTCGGAAGGATTGCTTCCTCCATTGTGGCCCAAGTCTCTTGCCATCAGAATGTTGCCATCCGCCTCGGCATAAACAAACGTGGTGGGCAATCCAACCGGCTGAATTCCGGCAGATTGAGCAGAACCAAAATCGTCGCTCGCTCCACCGGGATCCCAAATGCCGAAGTAATCAGTGTGGACCCCGGAAATGAAGAATTGATCCTCGCCAGTAAATGCAGCGTCATTGGCAAACGTCTCGTGGAGCAGGGTCTCACTCTCATCGGGCATCGACATCACAGAAGCATCGAGGGTCACGGCATTTCCGTTGTCCCCGTATGTAGTCCAGTTCGTAATGTCATTTATGAGACTGGCTTCCACACAAGTTCGTGGACCTGTGTACTCAAATCCATCCTCTTTATTTGAGGTGTATACCACATGACCGGGATGAAGACCTGAGTTAGTCAGATTAAGCCTCCCATTGTCATTACTGATGGCGGCCAGCATGTTGATGTTTGGCGCTGTCCCTTGATATGCCCAAACTTCTTCGTGTTGGTGGTGCATGCCAAAGTTGCCTGTCTCGGTTACAGTCCCATAGTTCACAGTAGCACCAGATCCCGACACCCCGGTTTCTTTGACATCGTTGATGACCACCACCGTGCCCTTCGAAACCGCACAGGCTGTGGACCAAGTGATGTAATTGTTCTCAGCAATACTGGAACCATTCCAATCGTTATCCGAAATCCGGAAGGATGTGCCTGCCTGGACATCCTTGAGCAAAACGAAAGCGATGTCCTCGGACCCATCAGAATTCCATGCAGTGAAGGCCACGTCACCGGCATCAAGCGTGGTGGCAGAACCACTGTCATCGCAGGGAGACCCGCCACCACCACCGCCACCTGAGACTGTGAAGGTGGTGGTGCTGCTGGAACCGGAGTAGGTCCAGTTGCTCGTAATGTTCAATGCTGTGATCAGCGAAGCCGCATCGCCACTTCTGGTGCCGTCGTATACCACTTTCTGCTCGTCCGGGAATTCGATGCTATGTCCCCCAGATGGATTGCACGCTTCATAAGGGTCAGACTGCCACCCCTTCATGCTCAGCTCTGCCACGACATTGGCACACGTGGCAGAACCTTGGTAGGCATAAATGGCTTCCGACTTCACTTGGTCCCAATCTTCGGATATAACAGTGCCCGCCGACTGCGCTCCGCTGGCAGTCCATGTGTGCGTTTCGCCCCCGAGACCGCTGTTGGAGTCAAATTTGATTTCGGTGCCACTGTCCACATCTGTGAGAAGGACAAAGGCAAACTTTTCTCCCCCCTCATCGACATAAGTGAATGCAATCTCCCCGGCGCTCAGGGTGGTCTGAGCACGCAAAAACTGAAACGACGACAATGTGCTACACATCGCCGTCACCAATATCAATCCGAAGTACCTCAAGCCACAAGAGCCAAGGTTTTTCAAGCCGAGCATGGGTAATTTGGGAAAGGTGTAAAGTAAGCCTCCCTGACGGACAATTCCTACGTTAAATCCAGCGAAAATTCAGGCCTAATAAACAAGCCCGAAAGCCTTATAAAAAAGCCTTAAAACAATATAAATCATCCAAAAACGGACGCGGTAGAAGCCCTTAAATACGGCATCACGACGGACAGAATTCACCTACAAGACACTTTAGAAATCCACGAGAAGCTGCGGGCTATTGAAGCTCGAACAAACGGTGGTAGACCCCCTTGGCTGCCAGTAGGTCGGAGTGAGTTCCTTGTTCGACAATTTCACCTCCATCGAGACAAACAATACAATCGGCATCTCGGATTGTCGTCAGCCGATGCGCCACCAAGACACTGGTTCTTCCGCGCGTCAGCCGTTCGGTCGCTGCACGAATCAGCTGTTCACTTTCAGGGTCAATGCTGCTGGTGGCTTCATCGAGTATCAGAATGCCTGGCTGCTGAGCATATGCGCGGACAAAGGCGATCAACTGCCGCTGCCCGGTGCTGAGCATCACTCCGCGCTCCTTGACATCGTAAGCCAAGCCACCCGGCAATTGATTCACCAGGCCCCTCACCCCTACCGCGTCCACCGCCTCCTCTACCCGCTGGCGAGAAATGTCCGAGTCATACAATGTGATATTGTCTTCCAATGACCCTGTGAACAGAAAGACATCCTGTAATACCACACCAATGGAGGAGCGCAACCGGTCCAAGGAAACCGTTCGAATGTCCTCGCCATCGATGGTGATTTTCCCCCGCTGAAATTCATAGAGCCGGCTGAGAAGGTTAACGATGCTCGACTTGCCAGCACCGGTAGCCCCCACAAAAGCGACGCATTGTCCAGCTTTGACTTCAAAGCTTACCCCCTTTAAGACCCAATCCTCATCCTTATAGGCAAACCACACATCCTCAAAAACAATGTGCCCGCGAAAACCCGGCGACTTCGCTCCATCCAAATTCACTTCCGGTTCGGGCATGCATTCATCGAGGTCCAACAGGTGAAAAACACGGTTGGCGTTGACAATGCCCATCTGCAACACATTAAATCGATCAGCAAGCTGCCGGATGGGACGGTAGAGCATGAAGACATACAAGATGAACTGCAGGACAACCCCCAAGGTCATGTCCCCATTGGCAACACCCTCTACACCAAGCCAGAGCAACAATGCAACACTGGTGGCGGACAACATCTCAACGACGGGAAAGAAGATAGAGAATGCCCAGATGGACCGAATGTTGGCTGCGCGGTGCGCCGCATTGTGAACCAAAAACTTCTGCCGCTCGGCATCCTCACGACCAAACGCTTGGATGATGCTCATGCCCGTCACGTGCTCTTGAACAAAGACATTGATACGAGACACCTCGTTGCGGACACTGACAAACGCCTTCTTTATGGCCTTCTGAAAAATACGCGTTGCCACAAGGAGAACCGGAATGGGCAAAAGCACAATCAGCGTGAGGACTGGATTAATCCACAGCATGGCTCCTATGACCACCACCAAGCGCAGAATGTCGCCCACCGCATTGAGTAATCCATTAGAGAACACATCTGCGATGCCGTCTATGTCTCCAATGTGACGGGTGACCAATTGACCCACCGGGGTCTGATCAAAGTACTTGAGCTTAAAACGCGACACATGGGCGAACAAAGCGGAACGAAGGTCGAGTGTGACGCTCTGGGCCACCCAATTCGCCCAATAGGTTTGCCAGAACTGGAGCACAGCTTCAATGACAATCAGCCCCACCACCATGAGAGATACCCGAAGCAGCCCTGGACCATCCCCGATGGCAATATGATCGTCAAGGGCCACCCGGGCCAAATACGGTCGCACCCAACTGAGCACCGCCAGCAAAAACACCAAGACACCGGTCCACAAAAACCGAGAGCGATAGGGCCTGACCTGCTCCAAAATGCGGCGCAGGACCTTTCCATCAAAGATGGTTCCTGTGGATTCTGGAGCGCTCAAGCGAGGAAGGGATAATCGACTCGTGAAAGGTACAGGCCACACGCCGGTGCGGAGGTGCCAGCACGGCTCCTGTCCTTGGATGCAATCACGTCTGCCATGGCCTCTGGCGCCATTCGTCCCTTGCCTATCTCCAGCAAGGTGCCGACAATCGCCCTGACCATATTTCGCAAAAACCGATCTGCCCCGATGTCAAAACGAAGGCGGTGTTCTTCTGTGCGCGTCCACCCAGCGTGGCGAACATCACAAAGGGTTGTTTTCTGGCCCCCGCCTGTCTTTTGAAATGCATCAAATTCCCCGCGGAAAACGAGCAGTTCGGCTGCCGCATTCATCGCATCCAAATCAAGCGCTTCATAGACGCGGGTGCTCCGCCCTTCGAGAAACGGGTCTTTGGCTGTATGTACCCAGTAGGTGTAGGCCCGCTCAACAGCGCTGAATCGGGCATGGTCCTTCTCCCCCACTTCAAAAATCCGTCGAACCCCAATGTCTGAAGGCAACATGCCATTGAGCTTCCAACAGCACTGATCCCAACCAGAAAACCGAAGACCAAACTCTCCTGACCATTCAAAATGAGCGTAATAAGACGACGCGTGAACACCTGTGTCCGTTCGGCCACAACCCACGACAATGGTTTCTCTTCCCAACAGGTTGGACAAACGCTCTTCCAAAACCTGCTGAACAGAAATTGAATCTGGTTGGCGTTGCCAACCATGATAGGCAGTGCCATCGTAGCTCAAGTCAAGAAAGCAACGAACGGCCACGGTTCAGAATGTGGTCAGGCCCAATTCGTAATGCCCTCTCCAACGTACTCGCCCGCTTGGAGCTTACCCTGAACCTTCTTGAAGGTGTCGATGGTGTACTTCACGTCCTCCAAGGTGTGAATTGCAGTGGGGATAAGCCTCAGCATAATGACGTCTTTGGGCACCACGGGATACACCACAATGGAACAGAAAATGCCGTAGTTCTCGCGGAGATCAAAGGTGAGATTTGTGGCCTCACCCAATCCACCCTTTAAGAATACAGGCGTTACACAGCTGTTGGTATCCCCAATGTCGAAACCAGATTCACGAAGCCCCTTTTGCAATGCGCTGGCCACGGTCCAGAGGTTCTTCTTGTGTTCGGGCTGGGTCGCCATCATCTCCAAACGCTTGATCGCCCCGATGACCAAAGGCATGGGAAGTGACTTGGCAAACGTCTGGCTGCGCATGTTGTAACGGAGGTAATCGACAACATCTTGGGGCCCCGCAACAAAGGCACCAATCGTGGCCATCGCCTTGGCGAACGTGCCGAAATACACATCAATTTCGTCGTGAACCCCCTGCTCATCACCGGCTCCTCGGCCGTTCTCTCCCACCGTTCCGAAACCATGGGCATCATCGACAAACAGACGGAAACCATATTCCTTCTTGTATTTCACAATGTCAGCGAGTCTGCCCTGGTCACCCGCCATGCCGAAGACACCTTCCGTGACGACCAGAATTCCGCCGCCAGTTTGCTCCGTCAAATTACGAGCGCGGTCAAGTTGCTTGACGAAGCTCTCCATGTCATTGTGGTTGAACACAAAACGCTTGCCCTGGTGCAAGCGCACACCGTCAATCATGCAGGCATGACTCTCACTGTCATAAACGATAACATCGTGACGGCTGACCAAAGCCTCAATGGCACTCTGGCACCCTTGATATCCATAGTTCAGTAAGAAAGCATCCTCTTTCTGCATGAACTCAGCAAGGTTCTGCTCCAGTTTTTCATGGTAGGCCGTCTGTCCACTCATGATGCGGGCACCCATCGGGTAGCCCATCCCCCATTCCTTTGCCGCCTCTGCATCAACAGCGCGGATTTCTGGGTGATTCGCGAGGCCCAAATAGTTATTAATGCTCCAGACCAAGACCTCCTTTCCTCTGAAGTTCATGCGGTTAGAGATGTCCCCTTCGAGCTTCGGAAAGGTAAAGTAGCCATGGGTTTCCTTGGCATGCTGGCCAAGAGGTCCGCGGTTTCCGCGGATGCGATCGAATATGTCCAAAACGTGGGTGTTCCGTAAGAAATCGAGACGGCGAAGGTATTGAAAGCAAGGTTCACAGCCTCCCATTGTGCAACAAGTGTTGGCACTTCGTGGTGCAAAACATCATCTGGAGTCCTCCAACGCCCTCTATTTTTGCCGCGATGTTGCCAATGCATCCCTTCCGCGCCCGCACAGTAATCGGCCTCTTTGTCCTAATCACCAGCACCCTGACTACAGGGTGTGGCGACTATCAGAAGGTCCTGAAGAGCACCGATCCCGAGCTCAAGTGGACACGAGCACAAGAATACTTTGCTGACGACCGGTGCATGCAGTCGCTCCCCCTGCTGCAAGAGTTGATTGGTCTGTTCAGGGGAACACAGCGCATGGAGGACGTCTACTTCATGTATGCCCAAGCCAATTTGTGTATTGAAGATTGGTACATGGCCCGCTACTCCATGCGGAACTTCGCCAAGACCTTTCCCAATTCCAATCGTGCAGAGGAAGCAGAATACCAAGCCGCCTTGTGCAGCTATCGCTTGTCTCCTGAATCCAATCTCGACCAAAGCGACACCCGAACGGCAATGGACGACCTCCAACTCTTCATGGACCGGCATCCAGAAACAGACAGACGGGACACTTGTAACGTCATGATTGCGTCCCTAAGGGGCAAGCTGGAAACCAAGGCTTGGAGCGGAGCTAAACTCTACTACACAACGGGAAAATTCCAAAGCGCATCCAAGGCACTGCAACATTTTATGGACGACTGGCCCACGAGCCAATACACTGAAGAAGCGCAATTTCTAATTCTCAAATCACAATTCCTCTACG
>CACAUH010000015.1 GCA_902535565.1 uncultured Bacteroidota bacterium
GGTGCAGAGGATGTCTTCCGTTTGTTTGTGATGGCCCGGCATGCCCATGCTGACGCAGAATTGGAATTGGATTTTGTTCCGCTCTTCGAAACGGTTGAAGACCTGTCAGGTGCCCCAGACCAGATGCGCATTCTGTTCGGGACAAAGGTGTACCGCGACCATGTGTCGGTGCGGGGAGATGTGCAGCATGTGATGCTCGGCTTCAGTGATGGCACCAAGGACGGAGGCTACCTCAGGGCGAATTGGTCTATTCACTTGGCCAAGGAGAGGTTGTCTGCGGTGTGCAGGGAGTTTGGCGTGGAGGTTGTGTTCTTCGATGGCCGCGGAGGCCCGCCAGCGCGTGGTGGTGGAAACACCCACCGGTTTTATGCGTCCTTGGGCCCCGATGTGGACACACGGGAGGTCCAGACAACAATTCAGGGGCAATCTATCAGCTCCAATTTCGGTACCCCCCGCAGCGCTTCTTACAACGCAGAACTCTTGCTGACTGCAGGGATACAGAATCGCCTGATTGACCCGGAGAAGTCGCGTTGGACCCGCGAGCAGCGCATGCTCATGGACGAGTTGGCTGATCGGAGTTATGCCGAATACAACCGGCTTAAGGCCCATCCCATGTTTATGGAATACCTCTCGACATATGGCACCCTGAAGCACTATGGGGCGACCAACATTGCCAGTCGACCGACGAGTCGAAAGAAGGAGGGTCCCTTGACTTTGGATGACCTTCGGGCCATTCCTTTTGTCGGGTCTTGGAGCCAGCTTAAGCAGAATGTGCCGGGCTTCTTTGGCATTGGTACCGCGTTGTCCGCTTTGGAGCAGGAGGGGAGATTGGAAGAGGCGGCTGAGCTCTATCGGAGTCAGCCCTTGTTTGCTGCGCTTTTAGAGAACAGCATGCAGAGTATGCGCAAATGCAACTTTTCTCTGACGGCGCACCTCGAGAGCGATGATCGATTTGGTGAAATCTGGCGGAGGGTTCAGTCTGAATTCGCTTTGACGCGGGCGCTGATTCTGCGGATTTCTGGTCAATCCGAGCTCATGGAACGTGCGCCGGACATCGCAGAATCCATTGACTTGAGAGAATCCATCATCTTGCCCCTCTTGGTCATTCAGCAGGCTGCTTTGCAATGGTTGGACGGCCAAGGTGCCCCTCCGGCTGATCGTGCGGTCCTGGAGAAACTCGTGGTGCGTACGATGTTTGGTATCGTCAACGCGGGCCGAAATGCAGTCTGACTTTGGCGTGTGCAGACGCGTGGGTCAAGGCTGAATTTGCGCCGAGTATATTCAAGGTCATGTTCTTCCGGTTTTCTTCAGTTTGGACGTTCGGTTTTGTGCTGGCCCTGGTTTCCTGCGGCAAGCCGGAGCTGGAAGGAACCGTGACCATCATTGAGGGGTTTGACGCGTCTCCTTGTGCCTTGATTGAGGACAGCCTCGAGATTGAGACGGACGACGGGTTCCCGTTGTCCTTTGAAAGCGAGCCGTTTTGGTCCCTTAAATTTCCCGAGGGTGGGGAACAAATGACGCTGCGGTACTATCAATTTGACCCCATCTACCCTGAAGAAGAAATTCATTCGTTTTATTCGGTGGGAGACAGGGAGGCAGACTTCATCAATGCCCAAGGCATGTGTGTTTACCGTTACCGTGAGTTTTTGAATTTCGATGCGGATGGGAAGGTGATTTGGGCGGATGAAACCACCGATGTGACCATTCACGCCGGGCACATTGAGGTGGTGCGATGGAGTCAGTCCCAAGGGATACACCTCACCTATTCCTTTCTGAGAAACACAGAGCCTGCGTGCAATCCAGTGGAGGAAACAAATGTGGTCGAAATGGGGATTGAATACGGTGAGCCATACGTGTATTCAGTGTGGTCCGTTTCGCCTTGGACAGAGGAGGAGTTTACCGTTCACTTGGAGATTGTATTTGTCGATTCTGAGACTGCGATTCGATTCGACCCGATGACCAATGAATCGGACACGCTGGCGCTGTGTGATTATGATGGGGACTGGCCCAATGGCCTCGACATCGGCGGCTTTGAGTTTGACTACCAGTATTACCCTGAAATAGACGTGACCCGGCTCAGTTACCAGTCGGAGTGGTGGGATCCAGTGGAGCAGCAGTTTCACATCTATCTCTGAAGGGCTTTTCGGAATCCACCACTGAATGGACCCTGAAGTGGATTCAGATGTGTTGATTCACCAAAAGATGAAAACGGCCAATCAAAAAGCCCCGCGGTAAGGCGGGGCTTTTTGTTGTTTTGGTGAAGACTTGATTAACGCCCTTCCTCTGTTGGAGCAGCCATCTCGGTTGCTGGCATGGGCTTGGGTGTGCTCACGAAGTCAATTTCATCAATCAGATTCTGTGCGCCGGCCATCTTGTCGATGATCCACATCACGTAGCGGATGTCCACACTGATTGTCCGTTGCAATTCGGGTTCGAATGCGATGTCTCCGCTCATGGCTTCCCAATTGCCGTCAAATGCGAGGCCGATGAGGTCGCCGTTCCCGTTTAGCACGGGGCTTCCAGAATTTCCACCCGTGATGTCGTTTCCGGAGATGAAGCAGAGCACGAGGTTTCCGTCTTCGTCGGCATAACGACCGTAGTCCTTGTTGCGAATGAGGGTTTCTAGGGTGGGGTGCACGACGAACTCTGGGTTGCTGTTGTCCTTTTTCTGGAGGATGCCTTCTGCTGTTGTCACGAAGTCATAGTGGACTGCGTCTGCCGGATCATAATCTCCAACCTGACCGTAGCTCAATCGCATGGTGGAGTTGGCGTCCGGGTACCACATCTTCTCAGGCTGCATTTCGCGCAGTCCAGCGGTGAGAAGCCGGTACCCCTTATCGAACTTGCTCTGCTCAGGTGAGGAGAAGTAGCCGCGGTAGGTGTC
The DNA here is from genome assembly GCA_902535565.1 of uncultured Bacteroidota bacterium. The sequence continues at coordinate 2,885 of CACAUH010000015.1, forward strand.
AATCAGGCTCATCGCGGCAGCCACGGCGAGGTCCTTATCGAGGACCTTTTGGCTTGGGTCAGCCAGGAAGGCTGCAAAGCGATCTGGATCGGTCAGGAAGCTCTTTGGGTACATCTTGTTCGCATACCGGGTGAAGTCTCCCTTGTACTTGTTTTGGACCGTGGCAAAGAATGCCGGCTGCTGGTCTGGAGCAATGTCGGTCATGTACTTGGTCATCAATTGGATGAACAGGTCCCGATCGGTGTCTTGGTCGTAATCCTTGAAGAAGTCGTCTGCACGCCCTTGGAGAGAGGCCGCAGCGCCAGCCGCACGTTCTGCGTCTTCACTAAACAGCCCTTGTGCCCCCATTCCGACGCGGAAGGCAAACAGCATAAGGTCGCATCCAATCAGTCCAGCTTCGAGGGAATAGACCTGTCCTTTGACTGTGGCGTCTGTGTTGGCGTAGTACTTGTCGATTAGGTTGAGTGTCTCACCGTATTTGGCTTCGCGTTCGCTGTTGCCGTCGATCCAAGCGGTGAACTCATCCTCGAGGGCTTTTTTCTTGCCGTACACGTCCAAAGCGCGAAGGCCTTTTGACTGGCCGATGTAGTATTTCCAGTAGTTGGCGGTCGAGGCATACTTCGAGGCGTACTGAATGCGGACAGCAGGGTCGGCATCCATGTGGGACTTCATGGTCTTCAGTTTGAGGTCACGTACATCGACAACACTTGGGTTGTAGAGTTCGAGCGCCTGTTGAATGCCACGGCTGCTCAAGAACCGGTCGGTGCTGCCTGGGTAGCCCATGATCATGGTGAAGTCGCCATTGTCGACGCCGTCGAGGCTCACCTTGAGGTGGCGCTTGGGCTGGTAGGGTACATTGTCCTCACTGTAGTCTGCTGGATTGTTGTCGCCGTCGGCATAAATGCGAAGCAGGGAAAAATCTCCCGTGTGGCGAGGCCACATCCAGTTGTCTGTGTCACCACCGAACTTTCCGACGCTCTCTGGCGGATTGCCCACGAGCCGGATGTCGCTGTAGTCGCGGTAGACGAAGAGATAGAACTCATTGGCGTGGTAAAAGGACTTCACCTGTGGCCGGAAATCGGGGCTGATGCCCTTTTCCTCCTCTTCGATTTGTCCAATGACTGCTTGAATGGTCTGTTGGCGGGTGCTCTCGTCCATGTCGTCCGTGACGTCGGCTAGCACGCGTTCAGTCACATCTTCTATGCGCTGCAGGAAGGTCACGCTGAAGTCGGGAATCGGCTTCTCTTCTTCTAAGCTCATGGCCCAAAATCCGTTCGTGAGAATGTCGTCCTCTACTGTGCTGAACCCTTGAATGGCGCCATAGGCACAGTGGTGGTTCGTGAGCACCAGACCTTGACTGGAAATCAGTTCGGCTGTGCAACTGCCTCCATTGAGCGTGATGATGGCGTCTTTTAAGCACGCTTGGTTGAGGGAGTAGATATCTTCTGCAGATAGGTTGAGGCCCATTTGCTGCATCTCGGCCTCGTTGATGCGCTGCAGCATGTGTAACAGCCACATGCCTTCGTCGGCTTTGGCTGGCGAGGAGGCGAGTTGAAAGGCTGCAAAAAGCAGCAGGAAAATGCGGTGCTTCATGAATTTGAATCGTTTCGAAACGGGCAAAACTTGCCCTAGGCGAGCGGCGAAAATAGGGCAGGGAATCAATGTCCCGAGGGAATCCAGTCGGTCGTGGATATTAGGCTGTCCAGCGCGGTATAGAGTGCATCGATATCTGGCCCGTCAAATCGGTCATATAGGTCGTGTCCGGCCAGCTGTATGCGTTTGGCAGGAAGGTCCGTGATGAGGGGGTTGTCGTATCGACCCACCTTGGACTTGAAGCGCACACCGTTGGCCACCTCGGCGATGGCTTGGCGTGTTTCCTTGCTCCACGTGGCCATATGGTGACCGTTTGGCTCGGCGTTGCGTCCGCCGCGGAACCGAGCGGTGCCGTTTCTAGACACTTCGAGTTCAAATACGGGACAAGGTCCAAAGCAGGGTGTGCGCTCGTAGATCAACCACGTGCTGTCTCCTTGTGGGAGGTATTGTTTAGGACCTGCGCACCCAGCGGCAATAAGGAGCACTGGAATCGCCCAACACAATGCGGACGGCGCCTTCATTTTTTGCGCTTCTGGTTTCGGGATTTCCTCGCTTGGTCCCGCTGGCGCCTCATTTCATCTGCTTTTTGCTGCTGTTCTTTCTGCATGGCTTCCAGACGCGCTGCAAATCCACTTTTCTTTTTCTCCTCCTTGGGCTCGGCCTGCTTGGCTTTGATTTTCTCGCGAATCTTGTCTTCGTTGATGAAGAACTTCTTGACGGTGGTAACCTGCCCGATGGTGATGATGTTGGCGATGAAATAGTACAGGCTCAGGCCGCTGGCGAACTTATTGAAGAAGAACAACATGAACAGTGGCATGATGCGGGCCATGATCCGCATGTCGGGCATGCCGGGTTGGGTTGGTGCGGCCTGTTGTGCCATGGTTTGTCCCATGTAGACAAACATGGAACCTGCCATGAGCACTGTGAATCCGGAGACGTGTGCTCCATAGAACGGGATTTCAAAGGGCAAATCGAGGATGCTGTCGTAAGCGCCCAAATCATCCGCCCACAAGAAGCTCTTTCCGCGAAGCTCGATGTTGGCCGGGAAGAACCGGAACATGGCATACAAGAGGGGCATCTGAATGAGCTGGGGGATGCACCCTGCAAGTGGATTCACACCGCTGTCGCGATACAGCTTCATCGTCTCCTGTTGGCGCTGCATTGCATCTTCCTGGTTGGGGTATTTGGCATTGATTTCCTCCATATCCGGCTTGAGCAGGCGCATTTTGGCGGAGCTGACGTAGTTCTTCCAGGTGATGGGAAACAAGATGGACTTGATGGCGACGGTCAAGACCAAGATGATCAGGCCTGCAGAACCCATGTATTGGGCCAAGAGGGCGTAGATGGGGAAAATGACGTTCCTGTTGATCCAACCGAAAATCCACCAGCCGAAATCGATGACCCTTCCAATTTCGCCCCAGCCGGTGGCATTCAATTCGGAGACGTCATTTGGCCCGAAGTAAAAGCGCAAGTCGGCCACCTCTCTACCGTCTCGATCCACGGTGGGCATTCGGACGTCCATTCCATACCGCATGGTGATGAGCGTGTCTGCCGGCTCTCCTGGGGGTAGGCTGCGCAATGTGCCCGAGGTAAACCCGGCATCGGTTCCCACGATGGCGGAGAAGTAGTTCTGTTTGAACGCGACCCATTCGACAGGGTTTTCAATGTCGGCAGAGTCGTCACGCCCTTCATACAGGTAGTCTCGTCCCCGTCCTTGTTCGCGGAAGTAAATGCTGCTTTTCTGCCGCTCTACATCAATGCCCTTTTCGTTGTGTGCGCCGTCTGCTTGCCATTGGAAACCGACCTCTCCACGGGCATCTTCGAATTCAGCCTGCACATCCACCAAATAGCCATCAATAGAGTAGGTCAATGTTTTCAATGGGCCATCCCCACGGTTGGCGAGGACGACCTCACGTTCGCTCTCGGACACCACGTCGAACTTCTGGTCATAGGAGCCTTCGCCTCGGGCGACGAAGTTCATGTCCGTCCCACCCTCTGTCCAGAGTTGAAGGGGCTGTCGGTTCCAGAAATCGAGGTAGCCATCTTTGAGGGTGGCCCTGACGGGCGTTCCACCATCAGTGGTGACCTCCACTTCTAAGACGTTTGACCGAAGCGTAGTCAGCTTTGGAACGTACGTGCTATCAAGGACATCTGCCGCTTGAGAAGTGGAGAAATCCGAGACCAGAGAAGGGGTTTCCGGTGTGGAAACAGTTTGGGCCTGGTCTTCTGGCAGCTCCTGAGGGGCAGGGACGAAGTACAGCTGATACACGATGACCATCGCGAAAATCAGCAAGAACCCTGTGATCGTATTGCGGTCCATTGGGCGGCAAACTTACGCGTTCACCACGCGTGAGCGAGGTGATTCATCCACAAGCCTTTCACTTTCATTCCTTGTTCCAAAATGTCGCGAACGCAACCCTCTCCACCACGAACGGGACTGATGTAGTCACAGACCGCCCTGACTTCGGGAACAGCGTCGTGCGGACAACAGGCCAGACCCACGGCTTTCAAGACCGGGATGTCGGGAATGTCATCGCCCATGTAGCACACTTGGCTGAGCTGGATGTCCCAGCGTTCGCAAAGGGCCTCCATTTCGCCCAGTTTGACGGCGGCACCACTGATGACTTCGGATACGCCAAGGCCATTCATTCGCCGGGTGACCTCTTCGCTGCTTCCGCCTGTGATCATGGCCATTCTGACCCCGCATTTTGCAGCGTGCTGGACGGCATATCCGTCCCGGGTGCTGGCCGTGCGAACCTGTTCACCCCCAGGCATGAGGTAGACTGTGCCGTTGGTGAAGACGCCATCGTTGTCGAAGACAAAGCCTTCAATCGCTGCGAGGCGTTCCTTGAAGTGGGGGGAGGGGGTCGTGTCCATGGTGGGTCAAAATGCGGTTGGTCAGGATGTGGTGGATTTGGATCAAATCGCCGCGATGGTCGTGTGTTTTTATGAGGTCGGCCTGTCGGGTCAATGTGTCCCGGTCGTTGCGCACTGCAGGTCCAGTGACGTGGTTGAGCGCCAACCCCTCTAGGGCCTTGACTACACTTGATTGAACCAAGGGGGCCAGCGCGCCAGCGTCCAATCCGCGGTCTTGGAGGTGCTGTTGGACCATGCCGATCCAGCCGGCGGTGAGGTTGCCCATCAGGACAGCGGCCAAATGCAGTTCTGCACGCTGGTCCCCTTGGACGTCCGTACAATTGGGGGTGAGGTTTCTGGCCCAATCCCGAATGGCGGGGTGTTCGGTGTCCACAACCAGAGGAAGCGTTGACCAATCTGGCTTGACGTCGGTTTGGAAGGTCATGGGAGGCCAGAGCACTGCCGTTGGCGCGTGGATAGGGCCCAATTTGTCCTTTGGCACGGATCCGGCGTGGTGAATCAGCCATGTGGAAGGTTTCAGGCTGTGTCGAATCGAATTCGCGACCGGTTGGATGGCGTCATCCGAGACGGTCAGGAAGACAGCATCGGGTTGGCTTTCGGCGGTCCAGTCTGATAGCGATGGAATGTCCTGAGTCGGGGTTCGGTTCCAACGCTGGACTGTGATGCCAAGGTTTTCTAGACGCAAGGCAAGGTGACGCCCGAGGCGTCCCATGCCGATAACGTGGGCGCTGTTCATGCGGCTTTTGAATTGCGGTTAACCTTCATTCGCTTCCGTTGCCGAACAGCCATAAGGGCACCAGCCGTCATGATGAGACAGCCCAACCAGAGCAGGTTGATTTGGGGAAATACGATGGCCTGCATCACGATGAAATCCCTGCGGATGGAGAGGTTCTCCCAAATGACTGTTTCGAATGTTGCCTCCGCCGGACGGAAACCATCGATTCGAAGCTTGACACCTCTGTCTTTCAAGGTCACCATGTCTGGAATGAGCAGGCTGTCCCTGACGATGTAGAGAGCTGTGAAATTGGTGTCAGGTCCATTTCCGGACAGACGGAAGTGAGCGGCAACCGCGATGTCCTTGTCGAGAAGACCAAAGCTGGGCTTTTGCGGGCGGGTCACGGCAGAGATGGAGTCCAACGCCAGGATGGACTTTCCGATGACCAAACTGTCCCTTCGCATCAGGTCGTGCTTGCGGCCATCCATCCAGCCTTCCTCGTCGGCCTCGGGGTCGGAGACGCGGCCCCACTTAATGTGGGTATAAAGGTCCCGATTCCAGTATCGCTTGGTGTCGGGTTCTGGTGCATTGCCCATCTGCTCGTTGAGCTGAATTCGCGGATCGAGTGTGAAGGCGAAGGGGCCAGGTTTTCCCGCTGACCAGGGTTTGGCCTCCCTTTGCTGCCGTTCATTGGGAATGGGGAGAAAGGTCCAGTTTGATTCGAGATCCGATGTGAAGTCGGGACTTGCCGTGTGGTCGGTGATACACTGAAACAGGAACCCATCCCTCGCCACCACTTCACCCTTTGCATAGGCTTCTGGAACCGTTTTGAAATAGTCCACAGCGAATTTGGCATGGATGCCCTCTTGGCGACGTTCCCTGTAGCAGACGTAATAGGGGCCCATCGCGATGGTGTCCCCTTGGAGAAGGAGAAGGTCTTCCTCGTTGGAAAGAGACTCATTCAGCATCGCCAAATCGCCAAATCGGTTGGCGCTGATGATGTCTTTTTTGGCTGTGGAGAGCACTGCGCCAAAAATGACAAGGGCAAAGCCTATGTGCGACAGGCTTGCGCCTGCGAAATTCCATTGTCCTTTGAGCACCTGAATCACATAGTCCGCATTGGCTGCGGCAGACCACAGGCAGGCAAAGAGAAGGGCAACGCGGGGAGCTTCCCAACTGGCGAAGTCATAAGTGAGCAGGAATACGCCGGTTAGCACTGCTGCCGTGATGAAGCTTCTGAGGAGCTTGATGAACAGCCCCTTCCCACTGTCCATTCGGTACCGCAGGAATTGGGTGAAGGCGGTGATGCTGATGAAAAGAAAGGCCAAGGGGACCTGAACTGCATGGTAGGTCGCATCAAAATCGGTGCCTGGCGCCAAATCGTGTGCTGCCAGCTTTCGGGCCAATGGCCAGCCGGTGGATTGAAAGATCCGATCGAAGAGCCCACTGAAGGGAGCCAGAAAGTGATTCAATACTGGTAGGCTCGTTTGAAAGGTGATGTGCACCGCTGAAGCGAACATCAGCATTCCCCCGACAAACATCCAGAATTCCCGAGTCCACAACGGACTCTCCTTGTCCGGTCGAGGAAGGTGGGTGAGGTGTCCCCGCAAGACGGCAGCCGTCATGAGGATCAACATCAGAAGGATACAGATTGCAGGATGTCCGAACACGACACCCGCCACGAGCAAAATTTGAACCAGGGCAAACACGTTGCGCTCCCTTCCAGCGGGCAAAAACAAGACAGAAAAGAGAATGCAATTGCCGAGTAGGAAGGCGAGAAGCTGGGGGAGGATGCCGCTGTCCACAAAACTGTGGACTGATGTATCACCCAGGATGCCACTTTTGGTCAGAAATGTGGAGTAGACCACGAGTAAGAAAGAAAGCCCGACCATCAAGTAGGTGGCGGTGACTGCTGTGCCCGGTTTGTTTTGGTTGATGAGGAGAAGGTGGGCTCCTGCCACAAGGACGAGCCAGGGAACCAAAGAGCTGTTTTCCACGGGATCCCATGCCCAGAAACCGCCGAAGCTGAGTGCCTCATAGGCCCAAGCGCCGCCCATCAAGATTCCGGCCCCCAAGATGGCGACCCCGAAGAAGGCCCACGTGATGGCTTTGCGCATCCATGTTTTGTGGTCGCCGAGCCAGAGGCCCGCCACGGCCATCGCAAAAGGCATCAACGTGCTGGCAAAACCCAGAAACAATGTGGGGGGGTGGATGACCATCCAGTAGTTCTGTAAGAGGGGGTTGAGGCCTTGTCCGTCTGCGAATTGCGGAATAAGGGAGAGGTATTCCGAATTGAACGTCCAAGGCAAGCCTGCGTTTTGAGGGGCTTCACGCAGGAGCAGAAAAGGGTCCAGTCCAAATTGAAAATCGCCGAAGTACAACCCTAACAGCATAGAGCTCAGTCCCGTGAGCACACCACCGTGAATGGCCATCACAGGGGCTTCTAAGGGGCCGGGATTGCGTCGCAGAAAAAGCAGTGCGAGAATCAGCATCCAAGACATCCAAATGAGGAATCCGCCCTCTTGTCCACCCCAGAAACTCGACACCATAAAACCGAGTGGCATGGCGTCATTGAGGTGCTTCCAGATGTATTGGAACTCGTATCGGTGGCAGAAGATGAGGAGGTACAGCAGGGCACTGGCCCCGAAGATGCCCGCAGCGTGGATTCGGAAGGCCCAACGGCCCATCTTCATCCAGCGTTGTGTTGGCTGGCGAACGGCGAAGGCGTACCCTATGGTGGACACCAAGCCAGCTGCAAAGGCGACGGCCAGCAAAAGGCGGCCGAGTGACGCAGCCCAGGTCCATTCTCCGATGTAGGTGATGTCCACAGGGGTGGGGTTCAAGGGGAGTCTGTCGCGTCAGCCAAACTGTGCGACTGCTCGTTGTATTTGCTGGGGCATTTCATGAGCATCTCGCCGGCAACGAATTGTCCGTCGATGACGGTGCCATACAGGTCGATGGACTCACTTTGTTCCAGTCCTGTCGGTTTTGCCTTTTGGAGAATGACCTCTTGGACCTCTCCATTTTTGTCGCGCATGTGAAACCGGGTCTTGGCCACGGCCACTTCCGGATCGTAAATCACCGGGAAATCGGGGTCAAGTGTTCCAGACACTTTGAATTCTACTCCAGGTTCAGCAAAAGCCCTCGCGAAAACGACCGATTCACTGTTTGTTGTGAACACGCTGAGGAGGGCGCCCATAAGCACAGCCACCAAAAGAAGGACGACGATGTTGGCGCGACTCATGGCCTTAGGATGTGGTTTCGTTATGCTCGTTTTCCAACTGGGTTAAACGCCGGTCCATGCGCCACATTGAAAAGGCAATACCGGCCAAGATGATGAGCGAAACACCCGTCACCACGTGAGCCTTGCCACTACCAAAAAAGAAACCTTCGAGGTTGTTCAAGAACAGAATGTGATTCATGAGTGGGTTCATTGGGTCAACAAATGGTATTCCAGACGGTTCATGCGCAGGCGTAAGGTGTACATCCAGTAGCACAAGGCCCCCCAGCCAATCACGGCAGGGTAGAAGACGGCGCGAAGGCTGTTGTCTAGGTCATAGCTGTTGAAGCCTGGATTTCCGTCTTTTCCCGGGTGCAGGCTTTCGGTATATCGTGGCAAAACCATCAAGAGGATGACCAGCATGACAAAGGCGAACACATTGTAAACAGCGGTGATTCGCCCCACGCGCTCATCCTCACCCATTGCAGCCCGGAGGAGCAAATAGCCGGTGTACAACAACACGGTGACGAGGGCTCCGTTGAGCTGGGGGTCAGACACCCACCAAGCGCCCCAGGTCCAGCGCGCCCAAAGTGAGCCTGTGGCCAGTCCGAGGATGCCAAAGACAAGCCCGGTGCGGACGGCGGCTTCAGCGCGGTGGTCCCAATCGACTATGTCTGTTCGCAATTGCATTAGCGAGGCGACAAACCCGATGCCCATGACAAAGAACATGGCGAACCACATGGGGACATGCCAAAGCAGATTGCGAATGCTCTCAATGATGTTGGGCTGGTAGGGGAAGCTAAAACCGAGGTTTGGGTTGACTTCAGTAGGAGGTGTGGCAGCGAATGCCTGCGGAACCGGTCCAGTGCCCGCGCCTTCTACAAAGAAGGCATTGCCTAAAAACAGCGTGCCTGACGATGGCGTGAACAGGAAGGCGTCCAGCGCGGGAGAAGGCAACAGATCCGGGATAACGACACTGGCTTTCACGCTGTGGGGAGAGATGCGCGTGAGGTTTGTGGCGATGAGATCTTGGTCGGACTTTAGGATGAGTTGATGTCCCTCAGTAGGGGCGTTTTCTTCCGCAAAGGGCTGACCCACAGCCTTCAGTTCAAGGTCCGCAAGTCCAGGCATGAGGCGATTGGGATTGGCCTCGACAAGTCCGGGTTGCAGAGGGGTGCTGAAGCCCCGAACGATCACGTAAGCCAGGAGAAGAACCCCTCCCATTTTCCATGGCGTACTCCAATAGCTCATGCCCGCCAAATGTAGGGGAAGAGGATGCAGGCCATGATGCTGGTTCCCGCACACAACGTTGTCAGGAATAAGGGGGCCTCCGCGATTAAAGACCAAGGCGTGCCTTGCAGTGCGCCGACAGTAAGTCGGGTGGCCAAGATTAATTGGGGAATCAGAAGTGGCAGCCCGAGGATGGCACCGAGTGCGCTGCCCCCAGCTTTGACTTGAGAAGCGACGGCGGTGACGAAGACCAAGGTCGTGGTCATGGACAGTCCACCCAACCAAGCAGCAAGGACAACAATGCCGATTTGGGCCGTGTCTCCTGTGGGCCACCCCAAGAAAAGAACGAAGCCAAACAAGACGACAGCGCTCAGTCCTGTGGTGGTGAAAATGGCGTGTGCGAGTTTGCCCAGCATCAAGCCCAACGGGTCGACAGTCCATTGCAGGTAGCGTCTCGCATTGGATCGCTCTCTGTCAAAAAGACGTCCCACTGCTGTGAATCCGCTAAACAAATACACCATCCACAGCATGGCAGACCAAGCATCTGCAGAGACACCTTGTCTTGAGGCTTGGAAGGCGATGTAGACAGAGGACAGGGCGAACAGGCCCACAGAGGCAATCTGGTGGCCTTGTCGCCATTCCAGTCGCCACTCCAATGACGCAATGGTCTTGGCAGTCTGCATCGTGCTCTGGAATCCGCTGTGCATCAATTCAATTGAAGGCTCGGGATTTGAGAGGCAACCTTACAGAAGAGTTCCGCCATGTTCCGGGCATCGTCAATGGCCCGATGTTCCGTACCGGACCATTGTATGTTTTCCTCTTCTAAGGCGTTTTTCAGTCCAATCTGGTTCTTGGACTGCTTCCATTTTCCGTAGTGCTTTTGGAAGCAGATATGGGCTTCGAGCCAATCGAGCCCGATGTTGTGCAGCACAGCATCAGTGTGGAGCTGACGCTTGTCGAATTCTCCCCAACTCAATGGAATCACGTCGTGTGTTCCCACGCCCATCCAATCCTCGTATTCTTCGATGACCTCGTCAAACTGCGGTGCCCGGTCTACATCGGATTGGCGAATGGAGGTGAGAGAGGTACAGAATTTACTGATGATTGGGTGCACCATGGGGCGAACGAAGGCGCAGAATTCGGATGTGATTTCGAGACGCTCATTGACCTTCACTGCGCCCACTTCTATAATCTCCACCCGTTTGGGCCGAGTCGTGCGCCAGCACGTTGCCTCGAGGTCGTACAGGATGAACGCCTTTTCCATGCTTGGTAAAGATACGGAGTGGAGAGACCGCTGCGCTTTGGGGGGTGTGGGTGTCAATCCAGTGTCGAGACCCCAACCGTGTCGGGGGGTTGGGCCCGAACCAGGCCATGGGCGTGCAGGATGTGTTCTATGGCTGCATCCTCGCCTGCGGGGTCGTACTCACTCTTGAGGTCGTGGCCAAAGAGTTTGGCCAAGCCCTGCCACATGAAGGCGCTGAATCGGCCTTTCAGTTCCCTGATGACACCGAAGGTGGTGCGCTGGGCTTCCCGGTCAATGAGCCGAATGAGCAGAATGCCCTCTCGCATGGTTAATCGCCTCAAGTCCCCCTCGAATTGGGCCTTGAGTTCTTTTTCCTTGCGGTCGATGAGGTCGCGCAGTTCCCGCTTGGACTTGATGTGGGCCATCTCTGTTTCGAGACTGTCCATGGTTTGCCCGGCAAATGCGGCATACGGCCACACCTTCAGAACGCGCTTTTCTAGGCGGCGGTATCGCTTGGATCCGGGTTGACAGCGGTGGTGGGCAGGGACAGTTGGACCGGGTGCCACTTCGGCCACACCCAAATGAACGAGGGGAGGAAGGCTGTCTGGGATGGCCATTTGTCCGGCCAGACGAACCCAAACCAAAAGCAAGCCGAGAAGGGCGGCGATTTGGATATGGAGAGATGGGGTCGTCCTCTTCATTGCGGGATTGGAACGAAATCCACGCGGAAAAGTTGCCCTGTATAGGGGCTCAGTCTGCGAATCGGTGTTTCCAAGTGGAGGCCTGAAGGTCTTGTGTCAGTGATGCCCCGTTTCCTGTGTTGGGGACTTGGTTCTCGAGGGCCGCGGCGACAGCTTTCCATTCAGCGGCGCTTTTTCGCTGGGCGAGGTAGGATTCAAATTGATTGGTGTCGAAATGAGCACCGACAAAGCCGGTGTCAAATTGGCCCGACGTGAACGCATCGTGGTCCAATACGTAGCGTCCAAATTCAAGTGTGGTTTCCAAGCCTTGAATCAAGTATTCGTCAATGGCGCGACGCAATCGCTCCATGGCTTGTGAGCGGTCCATGCCATGGGCGCAGAGCTTGGAGATCATCGGGTCGTAATGAATCGAGATGGCATCTCCTTCTTCTACGCCCGCGTCGACCCGGATGCCAGGACCTTCGGGGATGACATGGGTGGTGAGGGTGCCGGTTGAGGGCAGGAAGCCGGAAGGCACATCTTCGGCATACACCCGGAGTTCGATGGCATGCCCATGGATGCGCAATTGCGACTGGGACAGGCGAAGTTTTTCACCACGTGCGATGCGGACTTGCTCTTCGACGAGGTCCACCCCGGTAATCATTTCGGTGACTGGATGTTCCACTTGGAGCCGGGTGTTCATCTCGAGAAAGTAAAAGTTGCGGTTTGAATCAACTAGAAATTCCACCGTTCCGGCCCCCACATATCCGCACGCTTTGGCGCAGTCCAGTGCACATTGTCCCATCTTTGAGCGCAGGTCATCGTCGAGAAGCGCACTCGGCGCCTCTTCCACCACCTTTTGATGTCGCCTTTGGATGCTGCATTCTCGTTCGAAGAGATGGACACCGTTTCCATGGGTGTCACATAGGACTTGGATTTCGATGTGTCTGGGCTCCGTCACAAACTTTTCGAGGAACACGGCGCCGTTGCCAAATGCGCTTTGGGCCTCGCTCATCGCCCTTTGGGTTTCATCACGCAGACGCTCACGGTCGTGCACGACGCGCATTCCCTTGCCGCCGCCGCCCGCACTTGCTTTGACCATCACGGGAAAGCCAATATGCTCGGCGAGACGCTCCACTTCGTCGAGGTCGCTGACTTCTCCATCCGAACCGGGCACAAGTGGGACATTTTGGGATGCAACGGCCTCCTTAGCGGACAGTTTGTCGCCCATCATCTGGATGCTGTGGGGGTGGGGCCCAATGAAGGTGAGTCCTTCTCGTTCAACAGCTTCAGCGAAATCAGCATTTTCACTCAGGAAGCCATATCCAGGATGGATGGCATCGGCGCCGGTCTTTTTTGCGGCTTCCAGAATTCGCTCTGGAAGAAGGTAGCTTTCCGATGCTGTTGCGGGTCCGATGTGCACGGCTTCATCGGCGTATCGCGCAAAGGGCATGGCGGTATCAACGTCAGAATGAACAGCGACGCTGGAGATGCCCATGGAGCGCAGCGTGCGCATCACTCGGAGTGCGATTTCGCCTCGGTTGGCGACCAGGACCTTGGTGATGGGGCGAGGAGGGGCCGGTTCTTGGCTCATGTTGCCAAAGTTGGGGCAAGGTGGGCGGACTCCCGAATCAGAGTGGGTATCGCCGTGCAATCAGCCGTTCGAAGGTGCGTGCAGGCAACCAACGTTTGAGCAGAATGGCGAACTTCTGCAAAGGAGGGGCAACGGAAACGTAAAGGGGCGGCCGGGATTTGCCGAGCAGCTTCAGTACGGCTTTTCCCATGTCCTCGGGCTCACTGGCATGTGCCACTTCCGCATTAACGGCATCACAGACTTTTTCAAATCCGGGGTAGGCGTCGTTGTCAGGGGATGCAACCCGGAGTCGGTTCTGATTGATGGCGGTTCGGAAATCTCCCGGCCTCAGTACGGTTACCCGAACTCCATGCCTCGCCAACTCCATACTCTGTGCTTCTGCAATGAGCTCGACAGCGGCTTTCGATGAGCAGTATACCCCGCGGAAGGGCAATCCCACAACGCCTGCTACACTGCCGACGTGGATGAGATGGCCTTTGGATCTGATCAGATGTGGAATGGTCAGCCGGCTGACAGTGTGGAGTCCAATGACATTTGTTTTGTAGACCGAAAGCAGTTCCTCTTCTGTGGTGTCGCCCATTGCACCCATCATTCCGATGCCGGCATTGTTAATGACCGCATCCAAACCATGTCCTGCTTCAATGATCTTTTCAATGGCTTCTATTATAGAGTCTTCATCGGTGACGTCGAGTTTCACAAACCCCGGAATCTTTGGGGCCGGGCTGGCCCACTCGACCCGTCTGCCAGTTCCCCAAACCCGATGTCCCGCTTCAGCAAGCACCCGTGCTGTCGCTGCACCGATTCCAGTTGTGGCACCGGTCACGAGGACAGATTTGGCGTGGGTTGGGAAGGAATCGACCATGGGAAAAAGAGAGGGCAAGCGATTCCCATCGCACCGCTACGACCACTTACCCTTGCTGCCTTCCGGCCCTGGGGGGTTCCGTGGGAGCTGGCCGTGGGAGACTTGCCCTCCGTGGCAAAGGTAGGACAGATGAGGTCTGGGTGTATTTTCGCCTTTATCACATGAATTCCACGAAGATCTCCGATGTCCAACAACGCCGTCAGGCAATTCCCTCTGTTTTGTTGGGCCACGCTGCTGCCGGCGCTGGGATGGTGTTGATCGGTTATTTCTCAGCTGTGCTCGTGCACTTCGATTGGATGCTGGGTGCTTGGTCGACGCCGTTTGTGCTCATGGTCGTGGTGTCGGTGATGGTGATGGTCCTTTTGACGGTGCGTCGCAATGAGGGAGCCCTCGGTTTTGGTCGTGCGTTTGGACTTTCCTTGCTCTCTGGTTGGATTGCACGCATGGGTTATAACCTGTTTAATCTTTTGTATTTCCATTGGTTGAGGCCGAATCACGTTGAGGCTTATGTAAGCCTTGTGGCAGAGAAGTCTGAGGAGGCGTTGGCCGTATTCGGGGGGGATGTGGCCAGTGAGGCCATGGGAGACATGGACATGGGGAGCTTGTTTCGTGATCAGGCCCTTTGGTCTCTTTCACCATTGGGTCAAGCCACGGATGCGCTGATTTCTATTTTCTGGGTGGGCCTTGTGGCGTTGATTGTGGCAGCCATACTGAGGCGACCCCCCGAGAATTCTGTCGGCTTAGGCGGCTGAATGTAACTTCCCCCTGAGTTGGACTCGCCCTCAGCTCGCCATTGCGAAACCGTCTTGGATACCAGTAGCCTCACCGCCCCGCCCCGCCCTGAATTGGACTTGAGCATCGTTGTCCCCCTCTACAATGAGGCGGAGAGCTTGCCTGAATTGATGTCTTGGATTGACAAAGTTCTCGGAGACAGGCTTTATGAAGTGGTTTTTGTAGACGATGGCTCCACGGATGGTTCCTGGTCGGTTGTTGAGTCTCTCAAAACGAAATTTGGAGAGAAGGTCGCTGGGCTAAGTTTTGCCCGGAATCAAGGCAAAAGCGCAGCCCTAAATACCGGCTTCAGTGTGGTGCGGGGCAAGGTGGTGATCACCATGGACGCCGATTTGCAGGACAGCCCGGACGAGGTTCCTGAATTAGAACGCAGGATTCTTGAAGAGGGGTATGATTTGGTGAGTGGTTGGAAGAAGAAACGTTACGACCCCATGATGAAGACGGTTCCCACCAAATTGTACAATTGGGCCACGCGTCGAGTCAGTGGTATCTACTTGCACGATTTCAATTGCGGCTTGAAAGCGTACCGCTGGGAGGTCGTTCGCGCGTTGGAGGTGAATGGAGAAATGCACCGCTACATCCCGGTGCTGGCCAAGCAGGCCGGTTTCAGTCGAATTGGTGAGCAAGTGGTTCAGCACCGCGCCCGCAAATACGGGGAGACCAAATTTGGGCTTGAGCGCTTCGTCAATGGATTTTTGGATTTGCTTACCATTGCTTTTATCGGTCGATTTGGACACAAGCCCATGCACCTGTTTGGTGTGCTGGGTACCCTAATGTTTCTCGGTGGATTTGGCTTGTTTGGTGGAATTGGTAGCTACAAACTGTGGGCCATCAGTCAAGGGTTTGCGGCAAAGAACATTGCAGAGATCAGCGCATTTTATGTGGCGCTTGCCTGCATGGTGATGGGGCTGCAGTTGTTTTTGGCAGGATTCATTGGTGAATTGACCACGCGCAATGCGCCGGGCCGAAACGTTTACTTGTTGAGGGACAAGACCTGAAATAGGCGCAGGGCTTGCAGGGTCATGAAATAACCCCGCTTCCCAAAACTTCTTCTCCTGTTTTGAGATCGTGCCAAGCGGCGAATTGTCCAGAGGCAATGCCGGACTGTGGTTCATCGAACACCAACGTGGCGATT
The DNA here is from genome assembly GCA_902535565.1 of uncultured Bacteroidota bacterium. The sequence continues at coordinate 18,826 of CACAUH010000015.1, forward strand.
TCCTTGCCATGGAGAGTGAGGGTGGCCAATTGGAGTGGCTGACGGTATCGGAATCGAGCGAGCACCCGCATGGGCAGGTGGTCGTCAGGCCGCAGGTCGGGCCGAACCCAATGGACGTCTTTTGGGGCCATGCTTAAGCCCTGCCTTTTGAGGCCGGGGTGACGGTCTGATTCTCCCACAAAAAGGGCATTGGAGGACATGTCCTTGCCGATGACAAACAGCGGTTCCGCGTGTCCGCCCACATTCAGTCCCCGACGTTGGCCGATGGTGAAAAAATGGGCGCCCGGATGGGTGCCGATTTCGACGGATTGGCCGAAGTCGATTTGCGGCTCTGACCAAGGATGTTCCCCGGGAATGACGGCTTCATCTGGCACCTTGAGGATGGGGCCGTATTCTACTTCTAGTTGTTGTTGAAGGAAGTCGGGAAGTTTGACTTTGCCGACGAAGCAGAGGCCCTGGCTGTCTTTCTTGTCTGCGTTTGGCAAGCCAATTTCATTGGCAATGCGTCGTACTTCTGGCTTTTCCAATTCTCCGACGGGGAACAGGGCATCTGCCAATTGTGCTTGGTCTACTTGGCAGAGGAAGTAGCTCTGGTCCTTATTGGCATCGATTCCGGCAAGGAGGCGGTGATGGCCTTCAGGTGTGCTGTCCCTGCGACAATAGTGCCCTGTGGCCACTGCATCTGCGCCCAGTTGCTTGGCGGCTTGTCTGAAAAGGTCGAATTTGATTTCGCGATTGCAGAGCACATCGGGGTTGGGGGTTCGTCCTGCTGCGTACTCCGCGAACATGTGATTGACGATGCGCTCCTTGTATGCATCAGACAGGTCAATGACCTGAAAGGGAATGCCGAGATGTTGGGCCACAAGCAAAGCGTCATTCGCATCGTCTACCCAAGGACATGCGTTGTCGATGGTCACGGAATCGTCCACCCAATTGCGCATGAAAATGCCGATCACTTCATGGCCATCCCGTTGAAGTAACGCTGCGGCCACGCTGCTGTCTACTCCTCCGGATAATCCGACCACAATGCGCATGGTGCGAAACTAACGCTAGCGGGCATCAAGGACTTCCATTCTCTTTCGATATTGTGCGCGTCCCCAAAACAATTCGCTCATTTTGTGAATGAATTAACGCAAAGGGGCAACCAAAGGTGAATCGTTTCGTCAACTCCCCGAAAGTGCCTGTCAAGCAGGACCAGTTGAAAGACTGGATTCTGTCTGCACAAGCGGGTGAGCAGCGAGGGCAACAACATATCTATGAGGCTTTTGCGTCTGGTATGTTGTTGGCGATTCGACGCTATATCTCGGGTGAGCAGGAGGCGTTGGACGTACTGCAGGATGGATTCATAAAAGTGTTTGGCAACATTGGGGGCTACACTTTTAAAGGGTCATTTGAAGGCTGGTTGAGGCGAATCATGGTTCACATGGCGATTGATGCTTTGCGGGCCAACAAGCAACTGCAGTGGGTGGGAGAGAATGAGGAGATGTTGGATGTCCTATCCGATCGTCAGCGTTCGGATGAAGAGGAAGGCCCAGAGTGGGCAGGACTCGATTATCGGGATGTCTTTGAGGCAATGGATGAACTGTCGCCCATGTATCGGGCTGTGTTCAATTTGTATGCACTCGAGGACCACAGCCATCGTGAAATCTCAGAGCGTCTGGGAATTTCCGAGGGGACATCCAAGTCGAATTATGCCAAGGCTCGACGAAATCTGCGCGATATGTTGAGGCGAAAATTGAAAGAGAAGTGAGCGAAGAGCAAAACGAAGAAGGCAAGAAGCGCACCGCGGGGGGAAGCTTTGAGCAGGGGCTGAAGTCAGCGCTTGAAAAGGCGCCTGCGATGGTGGTGCCGTCTTGGTCAACCATGCAGACTGCCATGGCAGGAGGTGCTGCAGGAGGTGCTGCTGCTGCCTCATGGCGTTGGATTATCGGTCCTGCGGCCTCTGCTGTGTTGGTCGGTGGTGTTTTTTGGTTTGCGAATGAAGAGGAGAAGGAGGATCAGCCTGAGGAAGTGATCGAAGTGGTGGAGGGTGTTGCTTCGCCTGTGGTTGTGGAGCACGGTGAGCATGTGGATGCTGATGGCTCAAATGCCGTCCTCCACGTCGGGGAGGTCGCCTTAGATGAAGGTTTGGATGAGGTCGTTGAAGTTGACAACTCCAGCGGTGACGGTGCGGAGGTGTCTGCTGAAAAAACATCGGTTACCAAATCGCCTGACAAGCGGGTTGACCAACCCATCGCAGAGGAGCCTGAGGATGTTCCCGCCGATTGGGCAGAACTGCCTGCCGAAAAGGTGGCTGCTTTCGGAGTGGATATCCAGAAGGCCTGCGTCGGAACCCAAATTGGTTTTCGGATGGCCCGTCCAATGAAGGACGTGCGGGTTTTGTGGAATTTCGGGGACGGTCAGTTCAGCAGCAAGTCTGCGCCACAGCACACATTCAATGCCCCGGGCACCTATGACATCACCCTGAGTGTCACCCGGATCAGTGATGGGTTGATTCGCACGCGGACCATCGATAATTTGGTGACGATTCACCCGAATCCCGAGGCGGATTTCACATGGAGTGTGCCCAATACTGCCAACATGGAGCCTTTGGTTGAACTGAGAGACCGAAGTCGCGACGCAGAGTCGGTGATGTGGGTTTTTGATGGAGCGGAGACCCAGGAAGGGAAGTCCGTGAGTTTTGTTTTTCCTCGTGTGGGTGAGCATCGGGTTCAACTGGTCGCCAGTTCGCCCAATGGATGTCAGTCCGTGGCTGACCATCTGCTTGTGGTGGGTGGACGTTTTGGTTTGGGCGGTTCTGCACGGTTCAGTCCAGATGGAGACGGTCGCTATGACACATTCCTTCCTCGGAAATTGCTTTCTGAAGAAAGGCCCTTTGTCTTTCGGATAGAAGATGAGACGGGGCACATCGTCTTTGAAACCACCGTGCCCAAAGCGTGGGATGGCTCCTTGCCGACCGGTGAGCAAGCGAAGCCGGGCGATCGGTTTGCTTGGACTGCGGTTGTTCAAGGGGATGTCGGGCCGTCGTATTTTTCCGACGAGGTTGTCGTCGAGTGACGGAATACTTTATATCGCACACAGAACAGTGGAGGAAAAGTGGGTGATGCAACGAATCAACAACAACTGCAGTTCCACCTTTGCATCTAGCATGAGCATGAACCAGAACCTGATTCGCGCCGTCCTGATTTTAGTGACCGGCTTTGCCTACCCTTCTGAGTCCCTTGCTCAGTTCTTCATCATGGGGAACGGGACCGTGGAGACTTGCGGTGGCACCTTTGTCGATGCGGGAAACACAGATGATGGCACCGGCAATCCCTATCCAGACGAAAATTTCACCTACACGATTTGTCCGGACAATCCGGGGGATGCTGTGTCTGTGAGTTTTGTGGCCTTTGGATTGCAAACCAACCCCAACGGGAACAACAGTGACTACCTCTACATCTACGATGGCCCGGATGCTGGATCTCCCTCTATGGGGAGTTACACCGGTGATGCACTTCAAGGTCTTCCTGTTACGGCGACGATAAACAACCCAACGGGGTGTCTGACTTTCGTTTTTCAGGACAATGGTCCTGCCAACACACTGTCTCCTGGATGGGAAGCCAACATTTTGTGTACCACACCATGTGCCACGCCAACTTCGGTGAGCAGCATCGTCGACCCAGCTTTGCCCAACCCGGACTCGCTGTCCATTGGGGTTTGTTTGAATGAACCCATCACGTTTGGTGACGCCGGATCATTTGCTGAGCCTGGCTTCAGTCTCGATAGTTGGATTTGGAACTTTGACGACGGGTCGATTGACACCTTGAACTCAGCGGCCAATGTGACTCACAGCTTCGACGAGCCTGGTGAGTATGTGGTGAACCTGGCGGTGCTGGACAACAATGGATGTGTTTCGCTGAACCTTCAGCCTTTGCAAGTTTTGGTGAGCACGATTCCCTTGTTCAACAGCGTTCAGAGCACGCCGGTCTGTGCGGGAAGCCCTGCATTTGTGGATGGAAATCCAGTACAGAGTGTCACATGGACTGCGTTGCCTCCCCAAGTGGTTGCTGGTGAAACGTACCTCGCCGATGGGGCGGGATTCAGTTACAGCAGCGAACTCAACTTCGACTTTTTTGAGGACGGGTCCACTTTGGAGAATTGTGACGATCTGTTGTCCGTGACGGTGAACATGGAGCACAGCTATATGGGAGACCTTGACTTGACCATTACCTGTCCAGATGGCACCACTGTTCCCCTGATGAGCTACCCAAATGGGGGTGGCGGATGCTTCTTAGGAGAGGCCGTTGATGATGGGTCCAATATCCCGGGAACTGGCTATAACTACGGTTGGTCTCCGAATGCGGACATTGAAACTAACATTAACAACAACGTCAATTGGACGCAGACAGCTTACACCGATAATGCGGGAAATGCGGAAAACAACAACATTGCCAATCCCGGGATCTACACTCCGGAGGGCAACCTATGTGATTTCGTGGGGTGTCCCTTGAATGGCACTTGGACTTTTTCAGTCGTCGATAACTTGGCCATAGACAATGGGTACATTTTTGAGTGGGGACTCAACCTGAACCCGGCTTTGATTCCTGGCGTAACAACGTTTACACCCACCATCGGCTTGAATGCAGACAGTTCTTTTTGGACGGGTCCGGGCATCATCAATCAAGACTTTGATGCGAATTACTGTGACATCATCTTGGATGAGCCCGGCGTCTATGACTACGTCTTCACGGTGACCAACAACTTCAGTTGCACTTTTGACACGACACTCAGTATTGAGGTTGTGGAGGGGCCGGAGAACAGCATTACAGCAGGCCCGGACCAGGTGTTTTGTGGGGACCCGGTGGACCTTCAAGGCGCGTTTATCGGCGGTGGCCCCTCCCCGTGTGGTGCCAGTCAGGGAACCACCACATATTGCTACGGCAACAACGAGAACACCGAGTGGGTCTACTGTCCGGACAATCCCGGAGATGGCACGCTGATGAGCATCCTGTTCTACGATGGTGCCATCGAGAATTTCTTCGACCACATCCAGGTTTTTGACGGCGACAATACAGGCGCACCCTTGCTGGTGGATCTAACAGGAGACTATCCTGAGACATCTGTTGCGGCAACGAACCCGGATGGGTGTCTCACGGTGTTGTTTACGTCGGATGGGAGTGTCAGTTGTGATGGAAGTACCTTCTACGAGGAGGTGAGTTGGTGCGTTGGATGTGGACAGGATGCTTGTGGATTCACTTGGAGTTGGGATCCCGCAGACAATTTGACCAATCCGAACAGTGCGCAGCCAACTGTGAACACGTTTGACGGCACGCCGACTGAGTATGTGGTGTTTGTG
>CACAUH010000016.1 GCA_902535565.1 uncultured Bacteroidota bacterium
AGAGGACCGCTGGATGACCTTGCGAGTGAGTGCCTCTGGCATGCGCAACATCAACCGTCTTGGTGTCTTGGGCGCCATTGCCAAGGCCAAGGAGAAGGGCACTTGGACTGAAGCTTAATCTTGGCTTCTATCATCGAAAAAGCCCCGCTCGAGAGCGGGGCTTTTTCGTTGCGTAAAAGTTCGAATGGACTGGGGCGAATGGGTCATCAGTTGTTGCCAAGGATGATCGGGAGACCATCTTCTCCTCCACCGACGACGACGACCTTGCTGTTTGGGCTTTCTGCCAGCTTTTGTGTGGCTTCAATGCCCTTCCATCGGAGGAGTTCGTCTGAAATGCCTTCAGAGACAATCTCCTGAAAGTCTTTGATTCCCTTTGCTTCGATTCGCTTGCGCTCGGCTTCCTTGCTCTCCTTCTCTAGGCGGAACTCATATTCGAGCGACTCTTGTTCCTGTTGAAGCTTTCGTTCGATGGCTTCTTCCAAGGTTTGAGGCAATCGGATGTTGCGGATGAGCACATCGTTGAGCTGGATGAAGTTGGCGGCCAGCTTCTCTCGCAGGCGGTCTTGTATCTCCACTTGGATTTGCTCCCGTTTGGAGGTGTTGATTTCCTCAGGTAGATACTTCGCAAAAACCTCTCTGGACACAGACCGCATGGACGGCACGATGACGGCTTCTTCATATCCTCGTCCCCGTTCTATTTCCAGATCACCAAGGTCTTCGAGGACAGGTTGGTGGAAGACGGTCATGTCCAATTGGATTTTCAACAGGTTGGACGAGAGGACGTCCAGTTTTTGCTGGGCTTCTTTCTGACGCACCTCATAAATCAGAATGCGGTCCCATGGCGCTTTCAAATGGAATCCTTGGTCTACCGGCACTTCGTCGGGGTTGATTCCGCCAGAAAATGTCCGGAAAATCAGACCTGCGTAGCCTGAAGGAATGGTGAAGGTAACAGAGGACCAACTGATGAGCACGGCCACGACGAGACCGGAAATCAAAGCGACAAGGCGCAAGGGGCGGGTTGATGAATCCATGCGCCTAAGCTAAGGGGAAGGGACCTTTGGTTGGGCGTGGTTTGTGATTAATAGGTGCCTGCCCATCGGCGGACCACCCACTCCGTACAAAGCAACAGCAGCAGGACCGCCATCAAGGCTTTCCAGCCGATGAGGTCCTGGAGTCTCTCAGAGAGGGACAACTCGGGAATAAATCTCTGGGAGGCCATCAATGCCGCAGACAAGGCATCAAGCTCATTGGGGTTGTAGACTTGCCCGCCAGTGGATTCCGCCATCCTTAAGAGTTTATCGTGTTCGGCAGGACGCCCATTGAGTTCGAGCTGAATCTCGCGGATTTCGAGTGTGCCTGAACGGTCATATTGGGTGCCGCCCACCTCGGTGTTGGCCGTCCATCGGTAGGTGCCTTTTGGTAGGCGGCCAGCATCCATTGTATAGCTTCCCATCGGCGCAGAGGAGAACCGATAATCGTATGCGGTGCCCATGCTGTCCAAGAGGGTCAGAGAGATGTCTGCGCCTTGAAAGGGTTGGAGGGTGGCATCGTACACGCGTGCTTCAAAAGTCAACCGTTGGTCCTCGTCCAATATGCGCGGGGCCTCTACGCGGAAACGATCGACTCCAGGGTCCGAGGTTAGGTATTGGGCAAGTTTTGAGACGAGGTCATCGAACGCCTTGTGCGATCCGGTTCGCAGGTACCCCACTTGGCGCCATCGCCAGCTTCCTTCTCCGAGGAGGACCATCAAACGCCCTTTGCTGGTTTGAGCGACAGTAAGCAGGGGGTCTTCTGTTGTGATGCCACCAATTCGTTGGAAGAGGAGAGGGGTGTGGGCTGAACCCCATGTGGTCTCACCAAAAGGGGTGATGAGCGGCGGCACTTCCGCGAGCATGGTCTCCAGTGTTTCGTCGGGTTGGAAGTGAGGAAAAGCGGGATTCACAGCACCGCGTGGATCGGTTGTTAGGCCCGATCGTGTGGGCCTGACATCCACGCCGATTCCCAAATCGCGAAGTGCCGAAAAGTCAGCCTGTGCATCGACGATGATGCCGATGGGCCATCCATTTTCTTGCGCGGTTTGGAAAAGGTCCCGTAGATCTTGGTCTCCAGGATTGAAACCAAAAAACAGCACCCCATCCCACAGGCCATTCGCATGGTCGGAACTGTTGAAGTCCTGGGCGGTTTCTTGCACGACCTCATAGTTGGCGTTGCCTGAGAGTGCATTTGACCATGCACCCCGGTCGGGATGAGGGGCATTGCTCAGCAGGAGGATGCGCTTTTTCCTTTCGATGATGTCTACGGTCACCGTTCGGCGGTTGTTGTCCGTATTGGATTCACCATCTACGCTGTCCACTGTCACAGCATAGCGTTGGATTCCGGGAGAGGTTGCTTGCACCAGGAATGTGGTCCGTGTAGGTGCACCACCTGGAGCCAATTTTACCGTTTCGGACCGTTGGATATCCGGTCCTTTCAGGGTCACGCGAACATCGCCTGATACACCTTGACTGCCCACTTCCACTTCGATTGGAAATCGGTTGCCAAGTCCGGCGATGTCATTGTGCAGCAGCCGGTCGATGCGGATGTCCTTTTGAAGTGTGGTGTCTCCCATGGAGACAAAGTGGACAGGACTTCCGAAGCGGAAGCCCATGGATTCCGGGTCTTTTCCGCGATTGAATCTGCCGTCGGTTGCAATGACCAGGGCCCCAACCGGCCGGCCCGTCCATTGTCCTTCGATGGCGTTCAGTGCTGAAGAAAGATCGGTGACAGGCGCATCGAGCTCCATTGAGTCGCCTTCCCAAGGATACAGCTCGGAACCAAATCCATATGCCGCTATTCTGGCGCCGGGTTTGCCTTGCTCAGCAGGCAAGGAGGCCACCCATGTGTTGAGGTTTTCCGTCCAGTTCGGGTGCGCCTGCCCAACGGATCGGCTGGCATCTTGTAAAATGATCAGGGCGGGTTGCGTTGTCGATCGTTCTTCGCTTCTCAGAACTGGGCGAAACAGCAGCAGCAAGAGTGTGACAAGCACTGCCGCCCTCAGGATGCCTAGCAAGGCGCGCAGCGCCCCGGGAATGTGACGGTTCCCACGGTCAATCCGGTACAGCAAGGCAGCGGCCACGACCACGAGGCCAATGGCCGGCGCGACGTGTATCCAAGGGGCGTCGAGAATGAGTTCGCGCATGGCGCGAAATTACATTCGCATTCCGCCGTCCACTGACAGCGTTTGACCGGTGATGTACGTGCTCATGTCGGAGGCCAGAAAAACGCAGGCGTCGGCCACATCTTCGGGCTTTCCGCCGCGCTTGAGTGGAATGGCATCTCGCCATCCCTGAACGGTTGCCTCATCCAGTGCTTCCGTCATTTCTGTTTCGATGAAGCCGGGGGCAATGGCGTTGCAACGGATGTTTCGACTCCCCAGTTCCAGTGCTACGCTCTTGGTGAAGCCGAGGATGCCGGCTTTCGAAGCGGCGTAGTTTGCTTGGCCGGCATTTCCTTGGATGCCCACCACACTGGACATGTTGATGATGCTACCAGAGCGGGCCTTGAGCATGGTCCGAAGTACCCCTTTGGTGAGGTTGAAACAGCTCTTCAAATTCACTTGCATGATGTCGTCCCATTGGTCCTCGGACATGCGCATCAAGAGGGTGTCTCGCGTGATTCCAGCGTTGTTGATGAGGATGTCAACCGTGCCGAAGGCCTCGACAACGTCTTTAACAAGGGCTTCACTTTGTTCTAGGTTACCGGCATCTGATTTGAAGCCTTTTGCTGTGCCTCCTGATGCGGTCAATTCCTTTTCGAGTGCTTCCGCCTTCTCATCGCTTGATCGATAGGTAAAGGCGACTGTGGCGCCTTCTTGTACAAAGCGCTGGGCGATTGATTTTCCGATGCCGCGTGAGGCGCCGGTGATCAGCGCAACTTTTCCTTGCAGTAGGGCCATGGGGTCAATTTGGGGCGGCAAGATAACCGGGGTAGGGATTCAATTTGGGGGTTTGAGGAGGTCAGCGGCTTCGGCGATAAGTTCTGCCACATCCTTGACGTCAATGTCCCCTTCTTTTTCGGCGTTTTTCACACCATCGGTCATCATGGTGTTGCAGAATGGGCACCCTGTCGCAATGACCTTTGCTCCCGTTTCGAGGGCATCGTCTGTGCGCGCATGGTTGACTTCCCGGTTGCCTTTTTCGGCATCCTTGAACATTTGTGCCCCTCCAGCACCACAGCAGAGTCCCTTGCTTTTGCAACGCCGCATTTCGACGAGGTCGGCGTCGAGGGCTTCGAGCGCGGACCGCGGGGCCTCGTATTCCCCATTGCCCCGGCCGAGGTAGCAGGGGTCGTGAAAGGTGATGCGCCGTCCCTTGAATGGATTTCCATCGGCAATGCGCAGGCGACCGCTGTCGATGAGTTCTTGGATGAATTGCGTGTGGTGTAACACCTCGTATTCGCCACCGAGTTCAGGATACTCGTTTTTGATGGTGTTCAAGCAGTGTGGGCAGCCGGTTACAATGCGTTTCACGCCATACCCATTGAGAACCATGATGTTTTGGGCGGCTTGCATCTGGAACAGAAATTCATTGCCGGCGCGTTTGGCTGGGTCTCCAGTGCAGCTTTCTTCTGCACCAAGAACGGCAAAGGGAACCTCTGCCGCGTGCAGGATTCGTGCAATGGCCTTCGTGATGCGCTTGGCACGGTCGTCGAAACTGCCTGCACAGCCCACCCAGAAGAGGACTTCAGGAGTCTCTCCGCGGGCATTCATTTCTGCGAGGGTGGGGACTGTCATGGCCATGTGGATTCAGGATTCATTCGTGATTTCATCTGTCCACTTTCCCCGGTCGGTTGCGGGAAATGCCCAAGGGGCTCCGTTGTTTTCGATGTTGTTGAACATGGCCGTAATGGGCTCAGGGGCCTTGCTGTCTTCCATAATCAGGCTTCTCCTCATGTCCAGAATGATGCCCATTGGATTGATGTTGACTGGGCATGCATCCACGCAGGCTTGGCAGCTTGTGCACGCCCACAGTTCTTCTTCGCTGATATAGTCTCCAAGCAGTGATTTTCCATCTCCATTGCCCCAACTTCCGCCAGCGGCATCAATGGAGCGGCCGACTTCCTCCACCCGGTCTCGGGTGTCCATCATGATTTTTCTTGGGCTGAGCAGCTTGCCTGTTGTGTTGGCGGGACATACCGATGTGCAGCGTCCGCATTCTGTGCAGGTATAAGCTTCCATCAATTGTTTCCAAGTGAGGTCCTGCACGTCTTTGGCGCCAAATGTGACCGGTTCTGTGGGGGCATCTTCTGTGGGCTCCGGAGGTGCGGCAAAAGGGTCGCCGCTCATCATGAGGTCCACTTCCTTTTTCACAGAGGCCATGTTGTCGAGACGGCCAGATGGCGTCAAATCACTGTACCAAGTATTGGGGAAGGCGAGGAAGATGTGGAAGTGCTTGGAGTAGGGCACGTAGACGAGAAAGGCCAGAATGCCCGCGATGTGGAACCACCAGGTGCCGCGTTCCAAAGCCACGATGCCCGCATCTGAAAGTCCGTCGTAAAGGGGAATCAGCCATTGGCTCACAGGGAAGGATCCCGCGGCGATGTAATGGTGCGGATCTGTCCAAACTCCCTCGAGTATTCGGGCTTGGGCGATGCTGTCCGCCGCATTCATGGACAGGAGGGCAAACATGAGCAGGACCTCAACGACGAGGATGATGTTGGCATCGTTTTTTGGCCAGCCTACCATTTCGGGGTTTCTAAAACGCGCGATGGGGAGCACATTGCGTCGAATCAAGAACACGACGCAGGCCACGAGGACCCCGAGGGCCAACCATTCAAAGGTGCCGATAAGGAAGTCGTACAGCCCACCGAGTGATGGCGCAAAGACCCGGTGGGTCCCAAAAAGGCCATCGATCAATATCTCGAGGACTTCGATGTTGATGAGGATGAATCCAACGTAGATCAGGATGTGCATGACGCCTGCGACTGGACGTACCACCATTTTGGATTGTCCCATGGCCACCCGAGCCATGGTTAACCAGCGTTCTTTGGGGCGGTCAGTCAGGTCGATGTCTCTGCCAAGTTGGATGTTGCGCCGAATGGTTCCTATGCGTCGGGCAAAGAAAAATCCTGCAGTTCCCAATAGGAGGGCAAAGGCCAATTGTCCAACGAAGTGGGGCATGGTCAGTCCTGAGTCAATTTTCTCGTGTCTCGCGCTCGTCGAGTTCGGCGTCGATGAGGCGTTGCAAGCGTTCGAGTTCCTTTTCGCTCAATTTCCGCTTTTCTCTGCCACCAAACACAGAAACGCGCACGTAGCGCTGTGGATTGAGGTATAAGTCGTTTAAAAGGAATTGCAATTCCTTGTTGGTGGCCATCAGGCCTTCGTGTAAGCTGTCACTTTTGAGAATTTTTCCAAGGCTGCCTTCTCCTGCATTGAGCCCTTCGAGAACGCGGTTGAGTTCGGCAATGGATGCGTCCGCTCTGCGCAGGGTAGAGGCCAATTGGAGATTGGCGAGGGAGTCGGAGATTTGGCTGAAGTTGCTCAACGCGTTAGACAGGTTTCCCTGTTGGTTGTTGATGAAGCCAGTGAGCTCTTCCATGTTGTTGACGATGCCGTGCAGTGCCTCGCGATTTTCCTCTACGGTCATGTCCAGTGTTCGCGAGGTGCTTTCGAGATTTTCCATGGTCCTTTGAATGCTTTCAAAGGCTTTGGGCAATCCTTGGGTTGCGCTGTCCTGGAATACGGTTTGCAGGTTGAGCAGGATTTCATCAACCCCTGCGATCAACTGGTCGGTCCTCTGGCGAAGAGGAATCAACTCCTGCTTTACCGATTCGGCGATCCCCATTTCGATTTCCGAGGGGAGGGTGTCTCCAGTTTGGATGAGGGAGGAACTCCGTCCGGCGATCAGGTCAATGGCCTTGGTGCCGAACAGGTCATTGGATACGATGCGGGCCTTTGTATCGTCTGGGAGTTGAAGGTTGGATTGTTCGATGAGGAAGGTGACATGCAGGGTCCCGTTTCCTTTTGCGTCAAAATCGATTCCCGATACCTGGCCGACTTTGAATCCGTTGACCACGACCGGGTTGGAGACTGCGAGTCCGTCAATTCGATCGTAGACAGCGTGGAATTCGCGTCCATTGCCAAGCGGGTCGAAGCCCTTTAGGTAGTTTACACCCAGCACAAGCAGAACCCCGCTCAACAAGACGAGTATTCCAATTTTGATTTCCCTGCTTTTCTGCATGCGATGAGAGGGGTCAGTCCTTGGCCTTTTTTAGCGCGGATTCGAGGGGAATTCTGAGTCCGTTCTCGAATGCTACGACGAAGGCGTCAGGAAAGCCGTTCATCCGCAAGGTATCGCGCATCCGGCAGGCTTCCGAATAAGAAGGCGTAGACCCGACCCGGTACTTGTAAACGTTGCCGACTTGTTGTTTCGATGTATGGGGCACCTGGAAGCCATCTGACCCGGTCAATGGGGTGCCGCGTCGGTTGCTTGCCGCTTGCACCGAAAAACAGAAGCCACCATCGCAAGCCGAGGCAATGGCCGTGTGCCACGCAGGCTCGGCCTCCGGCTTGATTTCATCGCTTTGTTTTGAAGTGTCGGGGTCACTTCCCTCTGAATTCTCCCTCCCTTGTGTCCGTTCATCAGCCGTGAGGTTTTCATTTGCCTCTTGTACCGCGGCCTCAAGGCTGAACCACCGCTGGGCATAGTCTCGGAAGGCGCGAAACAGGGCGCTGGACATGTAGTCTTGTCCTTTTTCAGAGTGCAGGAAGTCCTCTTCTTTTGGGTTGGTCAGGAAGCCGAGTTCAACCAGTACGCTGGGCATGCTCGCGTAGGCGGTGACGTAATAGGGGGCTTGGCGCACACCGCGGTCTTTTCTCCCGACGCGTTGTCTGAATTGGGTTTGGATGAGCTCGGCCAATTGCAGGCTTCGTCCGAGGTAGATTTCCTGTTTCAGCGCGAGGGCGATGAAGGTGTCTGGATCATCGGGGTCGAACCCCTCAGCATCTTTTTCGCTGAAAACGGCTGCATTTTCTTTTGCAGCGACCCTCAGGCTGGCTTCGCTTTTGTCGAGCCCCATCACAAACGTGGAGCTGCCTGTAACCGATGATTTTTTAAAGCTGTCGCAGTGAATGGACAAAAGGAGGTCTGCTTGTGCCTCATTGGCAATCTGAACCCGTTCCGGAAGTGTGGGGTAGGTGTCTCCCGTTCTCGTCATGATGACCCGGACGCCTGGGATGCGTTCTTCAATGTAGGTCGCTGTTTTTCGAGCCACGGCCAAGGTGATGTCCTTTTCAGCGGTTCGATACCGTCCTGTTCCTAGGTTGCCGGGGTCTTTGCCGCCATGTCCGGCATCGAGCACGACCGTCATGGCCGGTTCTGCTGGGGGGTGAAACGCACTGCCCAAAAGCAGGACGAGAATGCAAGTGGAGAAGACCGCTGATTTTGGCCAAAAAGCAGGGGTGGGAAGGCCGTTTGGACTGCCGGGGTTTGGGGTGTTGGAAAGGCTGAAATCTGGGGTTGCCATTCGAGGAGTGAAACTATCTAGCTTTGACGGGTATTCAGGCCCGGGTGTGCCTGGAATTTTCGCCGCCCGTTGTTGGCAAACCAGACTGCATACCGACAGGACGAATTCCACGTTGATGCCTACATGGACAACGCGGTCTGGCGCGTGTTTCTTTCGTGGGCCTTCGTCGCCCTCCCCTTTTTCGCCATGGCGCAGTCCATTGAGGTGGAGATTTTGCATGCGCAAGAGGTCAGCAGAGACCCCTCCATTGTTGAGGCGCAGCGGTTGATTGGGGATGTTGTTCTCATGGTGGGGGATGCGGAGGTGGTCTGCGACAGTGCGTGGCGGTTTCCTGCCGGTCGCTTTCGGCTCATGGGCGAGGTGGAGGCTGTGGACGGCCCGGCGGTTTTGACAGGAGAGGTCCTTGAGCTGCTTCCAGACAGCGGCATTGGCCGCATGACGGGCCGCACTGTGCGCCTTGTGGACTCAACCGATCCATTGGAGCCGAGAACCTTGACGACCCAACGCGCTGCGTATGATTTCCGCTCTGGGGTTGCGCGTTTCTCCCAGGACGGGGTGGTGACCACAGTGTCAGAACGAATTGAAAGCCGCTCGGGTTGGTATGATCGTGAAGCGGGCGCCATGGAGTTCGATGGCGGTGTGGTGATGACGCTGGACACGGTGCAGGTAAGCTCGGAGAAGATCCGGTATTGGCCAGAGGGCCGTCGACTTGATTTGTTGTCTGAGGCAGAGGTGTCCCACCCTGAAGGGGGAATCCTTTGCGCCAGGGGCCAATGGTCCATGGCGTCGGAAGCGGGATGGTTCATCGGAAGTGATACAGCCCAGGCCCGGTTTATTGATGGCGCCCTTGTGGTGCTTGGGGACAGCCTTGCGATGGCAGATTCCCTGGGCTATGCCTATGGACATGTGGCGCTCCGCGATACAGCCACAACGTACAGACTCGAGGCGGATACGGTGCGTTTTAATCGCGCTGATGAGACGGGCATTGGCGGATCCAATGTGGCCATGGATGGAAGGGCCGTGGCCTATTTGTATGAAGGGGGTGAGCCTCTGCGGGTGTCCGCGCCAACGATGGACATTGAGGACCATCTCGATGGTCGGTTTCTTCGGGCGCATTCAGGTGCAACACTGCACTTTGGGGACGTCACGGCAGCAGCACAAGATTTGATTTGGTCAGAAGAGGCCGGGCGGGTGGATCTGGATGGCAGTCCTGTCTTGTGGAATGGACCCGATCAGTTGTCGGGAGATTCCGTGCGTCTGTTTTTGACTGGCGGCAATCCCGAACGTCTCGAAGTCAGGCGGCATGCTTTTGTCGCCAGTCCGGCTGGGCGGGGATTCTACAATCAAATGGCGGGGCGAGATCTCGATGGCAACTTCCGCGATGGGCGTCTCGAGAATTTGGTCATGGTGGGCAATGGGAGAACCCTCTATTTCGCGGAGCCAGACACAGCAGCCGAACGGCAGGCGATTGCAGACAGCTTGCCCCGGCCATTGCCTCAGGCCAACCGGGCTGCGTGCACCGAAATCAGGATGGCCTTGGATACGGCAGGCTTGTCTTCTATTGCACTTTTCGCTTCGCCTTCCGGCCGGTTCTCGGATCTCGCGTCCATGGAAGACGTACCATTGGAAGGGGCGCCTGATGCGGCTCACTTGCCGGGATTCAACCTGCGCAGCCGACCGGATTCGTCGATGAGGGACGAGCAGCTGATGTTTGCGGCCGTGCTGCCCGTTGTGGAATGGACAGCTCCGCCGGATTCGCTCCGTCCCAAGGGTGAGGAGCCCATTGTCTATTCTGCTGCTGACAGCATCATTTTTTATGTGCGGGAGGAGCAGGTGGCCCTGCATGGGGAGGCGAAGGTGGAGACAGCAGGCATTGAGTTGACAGCGGCCCAGGTTGACTACTTCGCCGGGGACCGTGTCATTGAAGCTGCTGGTGTCTCCGACAGCACTGGGGCACTCACGGGAAAGCCGGTGTTTACCCAAGGGGGTAAATCCTTTACTCAGGTGGGGCTCCGTTATGATTTGGACAGCCGCAAAGGCATGAGTCGCCAAGCCGTCACCAAGGAAGGAGAGCTCACCTTTCATGCAGATCGGGCCAAGCGTTATCCAGATGGGCGAATTTTCCTGCGTGGGGGGATGTTCAGTACCTGTGATGCCGAACGCCCACACTTTCACTTTCACCTGACCAAGGGCCTGCTCATTCCGGACGAGAAGGTGATCAGTGGTCCCATGTATGTCAAGGTGCGCAAGATTCCCTTGCCCATTGGCCTTCCGTTCTTTTGGTTTCCCCAGAAGCAAGAGCGCAGTCGCGGGTTGATTTTCCCCAGTTTTGGAAACGGCCGTGACTTGGGGTATTTCATCAAGGACCTCGGGTGGTATGAACCGCTCGGTGAACATTGGGATGCCAGGGTCCAGGGCGATTTGTACAGCAGGGGAACGTGGCGCTTGGCGGGCACAGCCCAATACCGGTATCGCTATCGGTTCAATGGCAACCTGCAGGTTTCGCGTTCCAGCATTGTTTCTGGCGGCACAGCGGGCGATCCTGGCGCGACCCGGCGGACCGAATTCTTTGTGCGGTGGAGTCACAACCAGGACTCCAAGGCGAGGCCCAATGGGCGATTCAATGCCAATGTCAACTTCGGCTCCAGTGGCAATTTTCGCTCTCAGCTCAACAGTTCACAGGAGGATTTCCTCTCCAACTCATTTTCCTCGAGCATCAACTACAATGCCTCTATTCCCGGTAAACCTATCAGCATAACGGCAACGGCGAGACACAACCAGAACAGCAACACCAACCGGGTGGATTTGGTGGTCCCCTCTCTCGGCATCAATGTCAGTCGTTTTGAGTTGCCCTTGTCCAGGCTGATTGATCCGGATGCGGTGTCGAGAAAGTGGTACGACCGAATCGGTGTGACCTATGCGTTGAAATCTGAGCAGAAAATCAGTGGTCCGGACAGCACGCTATTCGATGATGGAATTGGCGGGCTTATCGAGCGGGCCACTGCCGGTGTTCGGCATACGGCCACAGCATCGACACAGATCAAGGCGGGCTTTATCAGTTTCACGCCCAACGTGTCGTACAATGGATACTGGAATTTCGCAGCCTTGGACAAGACAGTCAGTTTGGATGTTCCCGACAGCGTGGTGACCGATACCCTGAGGGGATTTTACGCGGATGGAGACTGGAGGTTGGGTGTCAGCGCGAATACCAAGTTCTATGGAACGCTGAACAACCGAGGCGATGGACGCCTTCGCGCCATCCGGCACGTGATTACTCCGCAGGTGGGCTTCAGTTACAACCCAGCGTTTCAGCGAAGGGACACGGTTGTGGGCATTGATGGCAGCGTCTTGGAGGTCTATGACCCCTTGGCGCCTGGGCTATACACCCCCGGTGAAATTGGAGCGCAGGGGTCGTTGAACTTCACATTGAACAACAACCTCGAAGTGAAAATTCGAGACCGGGAAGGTGAGATTCAGAAAGTCAGAATTATCGACAACCTATCGCTGCGAGCCAGCCACAACCTTCAGGCGGATTCCCTTCGGTGGAGTGACATCAGTGGGTCTGCCTTTACCACGCTGGCTGGGCGTTTTCCGGTCAACCTCGGTTTCTCTCACAGTTTGTATGACAGGGATTCCACGGGTGCAAGGGTGAATCGGTTTTTGTGGGTGGAAGGGAAGCCGCCTTTGCGCCTCAAGCGGATGAATGCCTCGGTGAATGGCATTTGGAGTGGAAAAGGGGAGGTGCCGTGGAGCATCCGGGCAGGATACACACTTCGTTTACAGCGGAATTGGAGGGACGACCTGCAGGCTGACACGACCATTTTGAGTCAGAACTTGACGTTCAGCGGTAATGTCACGCTTTTCGAGGACTGGAGAGTCACTGTTGGGTCAGGCTATGATTTCACTGCAGGGGAATTTACCAACACCCAAGTGAACCTCCTTTGGGATTTGCACTGTTGGGAATTCTCTGCCCGTTGGGTCCCTTTTGGCATTCAGCAGAGCCTGCAGCTTCGCTTGGCCGTCAAGGCGTCCATGTTGCGGGACGTGAAGGTGGAAAAGCGCTTTCAGGGAAGTGGTCTTATTCGCTGATTTTCAGCGCGTAATATTTTTTATAAGCAGGTAGGCTAGGCACAATAAAAATACGGTGATCGAGACCTTGTTGATGCCGTGCATGACCCGGAGGTTGACGCCTTCGTCTTCGTTCTTTCGGAACAGATTTAGGGGGTTGGCGTAGTGCAGGATTTTGCGGAGGATTTCCATAGTGGCGACTTATGCTGTTATGACAATGAGAGGTTGGGTTGGGTTCAATCGATAGCGATGGCACTGATTTCAACGCGGGCTTGTTTTGGCAACCCTGCAACAAAGACCGCTTCTCGGGCTGGGAGCGGGTCTGAAAAGCGCGCGCGGTAGGCGGTGTCCATTTCTGCATAGTCGCGCGGGTCAATCATGAAAACGGTGGTCTTGACCACTTTTTCGAGGCTGGAATTGGCCTCGCTCAACACATGGACAAGGTTGTCTATGGCTTGGTTTACCTCGTCTTCGATGCTGCCAGAGACCAGGTTTCCGGTTTCGGCTTGTAGGGGAATCTGACCGCTGCAATAGACAGTGTCTCCTGCGCGGCGAAAAGGACTGTAGCTGGCAATGGGTTTGGACATGGTGCAAGTATCGCCCGCTTCTTTGAACCTTTGTAGTCATGCGCATTTTGCTCGTCGACAATCGCGATTCTTTCTCTTGGAACCTGGCCCATGACCTTGAGCGCGCCGGGGCAATGGTGATGGTTAAGCAAGCCGCCGATTGCATTGAGGGGGATGCGGAGGGGGTGGATGGCATCGTTCTTTCCCCCGGCCCGGGATTGCCATCTGAAAGCCAAGGGTTGATGGCGATGGTGGAGGCATGGGCCCCACGCCACCCGATTCTTGGTGTGTGTCTTGGTTTACAGGCGCTTGTGCAATGGAGCGGCGGCAGCCTTCAGCAGTTGGATGTGGTCCGTCATGGCATCGCCAGTCAGGCTCTCAAGACGGCGGCGGATCCCGTTTTGTCGGGTGTTGAGGGTGACTTTGAAGTCGGCCATTACCACAGTTGGTGTGCTGATCGGGGGGCCTTGCCCGCGGTGTGGACAATCACAGCTGAAACCCAAGCTGACCCGAAAATGGTGCTTGCGATTCGGCACAACGCTTTGCCGCTTCATGCTGTGCAATTCCATCCGGAAAGTGTTTTGACACCCATGGGACGGCGTATGCTGGCCAATTGGCTGGCTACCTTGGCATAAAAAAGGCGCCCGAAGGCGCCTTTTTGTGGTGTTTTCGAGAGAAGATTCAGTTTCCGAGCTTCTCCATTTCCTCTTGGAAGGTTTCCTTGAAACGCTCATAGTTGTATTCGGCCATGATGCGCTCGTCCTCCGAGATTTTCTCGTTGTACTTGGAGGCAAACTTCTCACCGCTCAACTCGAGTGCGACATAAGAGACATAGATTCCATTTTCCCGCTGCGTCAGCTTTTCGCAGATTACGATGGCACCCCGCAACTCTTGGTCGACAACGGTTCTGGCCAGTTCGTTGAAGGTCTCCGTGGCTTCTTCGCGGTTGTTGAACTCTGTGCTGGCCACGTAGTTGTCCGTGACGGCTTGAATGGTCGCACTGACAGTTCGGGCAATGCGACTTTCGGCGGTCGAGCGCGCTTTCTTTTTGGCGATCTCCCGGTCTTGGCTTTCGCCGGTTGCGGTGGAGCGGAAGTGCTTGCTGTCGCTGTTGTATTTATCGCCGGTGCAGAATTCAAAGATCTCGATTTCGCCTTTTGGCTTGACGACATCTTGTTTTTTGTTGCAGCTGGTCGTGATGACGGCCAGGCCGAGGACCAGGCCCGTCGTGGTGAGGAATGCAGTACGGGTCATAGTGGTGTGTTTTTGTATTTGATGAGGATAGGGCCAATATCGTGCCAAAGTGTTCAACGGAGGGCACGAATCAGGTTGTTTGCGTGCTTTTCTCGGATGCTTTCCGCCAGATTCGACAGGGCGAGATTGAGTGCCGTTGAGGGGTCGAGTTGGACACCCTTGACACGGTCGAGGACAATTTGGTGCACGATGTCTCCTCCTGTTTTTCGCAGGACCAATCCGCCTTCGACATATGCAGTGTGGAAGTTGCCCAGTTCGCCGCTGGGGCGTCTGGTTTCTGAGCGGAGTTCAACGGTGAGGCCGAAGTCGCTGTCTGCTCCATTGTCTAGGATCTTGTACCCGGCGTCGAGAAGCACGGAGCGCAGCACATTGATGGTGCTGGAGTGGGCTTCAACCCCGAGTTGGGAGTTGGGGTCAGGACGGATGTGGACAGTGGGCATTTCCACTTCTATGGGCAGAGAGATCGAATTGACATGGATGTCACCCAGCAATTCGATTAAGACTGAATTCAGTCCTGCTGCCTTGAACAGGCGTTCCAGATCCAATGTGCAGTTCAGGTTGACATCGGGTCTTTTTGGGGCGACACCTTGTATGTTGGCCACCACCGTGCCCTCCTCGTCGGTGAACTCGGTGGCCCGTTTCAGGTAGGTGCCGTTGTGGTAGCGGTATTGGAGGGGAAGGCCCATTGCATTTACACCCTTATGCGTGGCATGGAGGCCGAGGGGGAACTTGAAGTCTCCTTCCGCATTGAGCAAGACGGCGTCCACTGCTGCGCGAAGATGGATGTTGCGCATGGATTCCCTCATGGTCCTGAGAATGTGAGGCTCCAAACTAATTTCTTCACCCTCAATTGTGGCGCGGTTGACTTCATTCCAGAATTCTTCTAATCCAAGAATGGCAGTTCCCCAATGGTTGAGTGCACCTTGAAGGTTGCCCTTGTCCATGTCTGTCCTTCCGGCCTCGAACTCCAGCAATGCCAGATCGATGGCGTCTTGTTTTCGGGCATTGCGTTCTGCCGCATAGCGCGCCTTGTCCAGTCGGTAGTAGACGAATGCCCCTCGGGGACCTTCCCAAACATCCACGACTTGAAATCCGGCGATTCTTTCTTCCGCACGGCTGGAAATGGTGCTGGTGAAATCTTGTTGAACCTGTCCATTTTTTTCCTCGCTCTCGAGCAGGGATGTGCTTTCCACCCGCAGGGCAATTTCGCCTGCCAAATCTGCCGCAGCGCGTTCTTTTGCTGTTCGGAGGGCCTCTCCGGGTATGGGGTTTGGTGCAGCGCTGCCAACGCCGATGTAGTGCATGCTGGATACAGGGCGCTCCGATACCCACCCGGGTGGGGGTGTTTGCTCCATGCCCCTGCGGCCGGTGCAACCGGAGGCGAGTATGGCCACCGTCAGAATCAATATGTTGCTGTAAATCCTCATTCGATGTGGCGTGAAAGGAACTGTTCGATGTCCCGTTGTCCTCGGGCAGTGGCTTCTTGGATCACCTGAGCCCGCAATGAGGCTTCGGTGGCAAGTTGGCGTCGCGCATTGAGAAGTGCGGTCATGCGGTATTTTCCGCTGCGGTCTACTTCGCCGTTGGATCGCGATGGATATAGGCTGCCCGCACTCACTTGGCTCACGGCGTATTCGACGGCGTCTTGCGCGTGGACTTGCTCGACTTCGGATAGCAACACCTCTCCAGTTTCCGTGCTGATCAGCTTGATTTCGAACTTGAGTAAAACACTGCGTCGCTGTGTGTGGAGCACATAGCGGGCGGGGGCATAGGCAGCGACCTTTTTGATGTTGCCTTCTTCGTCTTTGACATCCTTATAGTATTTCCGGAATCCTTGTCTGGTCGAGCTCAGAGGGTTTCCGGTTTCTGAAGAATAGGTGAGGATTGCTCCAGAAAGGATGGCGCGCGCGCCTGCCAGTTCTCCAACGGCGACACTTTCGTCTGAAATGCCCGAGAGGGACAATTCTTGCTCAGCAAGGATGTCTTCTCGAAGGGTGCGGTCAACCAAGCCCAAGAAGGGGTCCTCGGAATTGAGCAGCCCACGCTGGATTCCACTTCTCAGTTCGAGGGCCACGTCCCGCTCCCTGTTGCGGGATTCAAAGTCGGTGACGGCAATGTTGAACCGGCCAGTTTCTAAGGCTTCTGTGTGAAGTCCGCTGGCGTCCTTGTACGCCTTGTCTAATGCGAGAACCACACCCAAAGCACGGTGTGCCTCTCGGAAAAGGCCCTGTTCCAATGCTGCTTTTCCTTTTCTGTATTCAGGTTCAGCTTGTGCCACGGTGAGCAGTGCGGCAGCACCTTCATATTGGGGGTCGAGTCGCAGAATTTCTTTGAAGGTGATTTCGGCCGCTGCGAATTGTTCTTCGTCGAGTTGCACGTGACCGAGGTCGTTGAGTTCAATCAAGTGGTCGTCTACGAGATCGGCGTGGTCAGCTTCAACCGAAGCAGGCACATTGAGGGTGACGCCTACGGCTGCCACTGAGGCCTTGAATGCCGTCATGCGGTCGTATTCCGCAATGGCATCTGCTCGGCGACCGGAGAGGGCGGCGCGCTGGAATTCTCCGATGTGAACGTCCAAAACGCCTTGCCCCGTCATCTTCAAGCCCACCATCGCGTCGACATATCCAGGCCGTTTGCGGAGTGCCATGGTGTAGAGGTTGGCGGCTTGTTCATTGAATCCCGCAGCATAGAGCTCGCCAGCGCGCTTGCTCATGGACTTTGGCCCATTGCAGGCAAAGAGAATGAGAGCCAATCCAAACAGGGGGAGGAGGGGATGGAAGCGGACCATGCGAGATTGAGTTTGTTGTGAGCGTTGAAATTAGGCCAATGGCCATGTCGTGTGGACAAGTCCCGTGCCAAGTATTTCAAGGCGGGTTATTGTCTTCTGTCTGCGGCCTCCGAAATTCGTGTCATGTCGAAGTGCATTGTTATCCTCGGAGCGGGCCGCTCTAGTTCCTCGCTCATACGCCACCTGCTGCAGAACGCCAGTTCTGAAGGGTTCACTGTGCGCATCGGAGATCTTGACCTGGCCCTGGCCGAAAAGAAGGCTGAGGGACATCCATGTGCGTCCACTTTTGCCTTGGATGCCGGGAACCCGGAGGCCAGGCGCAAGGAGATTGAGGCTGCTGACTTGGTCATCAGCATGCTGCCGGCCTTCCTTCACCCAGAGGTTGCTCGGGATGCAATTGCAACACGGACGCCTTTGATTACGCCGAGTTACCTCTCTCCAGAGATTGCAGGCATGGATGCTGAGGCCAAGGCGGCAGGGATTCCCATCCTCAATGAGCTGGGTCTGGATCCGGGCATCGACCATTTGAGCGCCATGGAGGTCATTGATGGATTGGGTGCCAATGGTGCTGTTTTGACTGGTTTTGAGAGTTATACCGGGGGACTTGTTGCCCCGGAAAGCGATGATAACCCATGGCATTACAAATTCACTTGGAATCCGCGCAATGTGGTGTTGGCTGGTCAAGGTGGGTCGGCCACATTCAAGGAGAACGGCCGGATTCGGGTCTTGCCACCGCACCGGTTGTTCAAGGAGGTCACCCAGATTGATGTGCCTGGTGCGGGCCGTTTTGAGGGGTATGCAAATCGAGATTCTTTGGCTTACGAGCAGATTTATGGGATTCAGGGGATTGATACTCTCGTGCGGGGCACACTGCGGGGCGATGGGTTTTGCGGAGGATGGGATGCTGTGTTCCAGTTGGGCATGAACCGAGACGACGCACAGGTGTCGTATCCAGAAGGAACCACTTGGCGAGACTTCACTGCGGGATTCTCTGGAGGGGTTCCCATGGGAGCTGATGAATCTGCTGTGCGGGCCGCGGTGGCTCAGGCAACAGGGGCGGATGGACCTGCGTTGGACCTTTTGGACGCGATTGGACTGTTCGGGGATGAGCAGTTGGCCAAAAGAGCCGGAAGCCCTGCGGATATTCTTCAGGAATTGCTCGAGGACCGTTGGGCGCTTCAAGCTGGGGACTTAGATATGATTGTGATGTGGCATCGTTTTCACTACCGCGATGCCGAGGGTCAAGAGCGTGTTAAGACCAGTCACCTAGTCCACATTGGTGAAGACGAAACGCATACGGCGATGTCCCTCACCGTTGGACTTCCGCTGGCCCTTGCTGCTCGCATGTGGGTGCGCGGGGAGTGGAATGGCTCAGGGGTTTTGCTTCCGACGACACCTGACCTTTACGCTCCCTT
Organism: uncultured Bacteroidota bacterium; assembly: GCA_902535565.1. The sequence goes on from CACAUH010000016.1 coordinate 18,594, forward strand.
GCTGAGGGGATTGCAAAGGGAGGGGATTGTGTTCACTGAAACCGAAATTCAGGATTGACAATGCGGATTTTATCCTTGGTGATTGTTCTGCTTCGCGTTGTTGTTTGGTCACCTTTGGTTGCCGGTGCGATGGGACCTTGGCCATGTGATGCGCCGCCTTACGATCCCATGGTGGAGGTTGCTTCTCCCGAAGCGGCCTTGGAGATGGACCGATGGGCAGTCCGGGCTTTGCGTCGGGATTTGCATGGACGGACGTGTGCTGATCAGCAGGAAGTGGTGGACATTTTACTCGTTCGTTGGCTTCAAGCCCACCCGGAAATCCACATTGAGTTGAATGGCGCCGAGACGGGTTGGTTAATGAACACGGAAGGGGCTTTCCTTCTCCGACTGAAGGCAGAGGCTTGGGCTGAATGCAAGGGCCGAAGGGCTTGGTTTCCTCGCTCTTGGGGGCGCTTATCTGAAGACCGTCAGAGGAGGAACAAACGAGATGCCTTCGTCCGCCGTGCGGGCGAAAAGTGGGGGGGGAGGAAAAAGTGAAGGGGCCACCTTTCGGTAGCCCCTTCTCACCACATTTACCTCACGAGTGCCGCACGCGGCACCTCCTTCAGGTGGCTTTAGCAGGGGTTGCGCCCTGCTGTATTTTTCTGCTGTGAGTGTTGCCGCTTGACATCAGCAACGCTCTGCTGTTGGAGATACGGATTGATGTTGAATAGGTTTCGTTTTCGATCAAACCATATCACAGAAGGTGGTGGGATAAGGATTAATTCCTCTTTTGATTGCTCAGCAGGAAGTGGTTTTTGTGGTTGCTGCCGGGCATGTTCTGCCCACAAGTTCCCAAACAGACGGGGGCAAGGAACATGAGGGTCTGTGTGGTGTTGAGTCTCTGGTGAAGCGATGGAAACACGGAGCCAGATATGGACTTTTCGCATTTTGGGTTGCAATGGAGGAATCTGTTTGCTTCATAAGCACGCACGTCGCCCGTACTTTCGTTTTTCATGAGGACGTTTGACATCCCTGAATCCTATCGCTCTCCGGTGATTGGCAAGGTCAAGGCCCTTCGCAAGTTGGCCGACCCCAGAAAGCGGGATTTGACACCAAGCGTTTTGGATTTTGGAACTGTCCGATTCGTATTGCCTCGGCATTTTGGTTTTTGCTTCGGTGTCGAAAACGCCATTGAAATCGCCTATAAAGCCGTTGCGGAAAACCCTGGTAAGCGGTTGTGGTTGCTTAGCCAGATGATTCACAACCCCGAAGTCAATGCCGATCTTGAATCGCAGGGCATTGGTTTTTTGATGGACACCGAGGGTGGAATTATCACGCCCTTTGAATCATTGCGCTCAGATGATGTGGTGATTGTGCCGGCTTTTGGTACCACACTTGAGTTAGAGTCCAAGCTCAAGGCCATTGGGGTGGACATCCAGCAGTACAACACGACCTGCCCCTTTGTAGAGAAGGTGTGGAAGCGATCGGAGCAACTTGGAAGAAAGGATTATACCGTGATCATTCACGGCAAGCCCAAACACGAAGAAACCAGGGCCACGTTTAGTCAAAGCAGTGCCTTTGCAAAGTCTTTGGTTGTAAAGAACATGGAGGAGGCCAAGGTCTTGGCGGATTTCATTCGAGGCGATCGAGATTGGTCTGGATTCGATGACCATTTCGCTGGTCGAAGCAGTGCCGGATTTTCGGTTCCTGAGGATTTGTCTCGGTTTGGTGTGGTCAACCAAACGACCATGTTGGCCAGCGATACACAAGCCATTGCTGATCACCTCAAACAGGCGCTGAAGGACCGCGATGCGGGTTCTGATGAGCGGTTTGCCAGCACAAGGGACACGCTTTGCTACGCAACCTTGGACAATCAGACGGCCACCACAGGAGCGTTGGAGGCCATGGGAAGTGAGTCGGACTTGGCGGTGGTTGTCGGCGGGTACAACTCAAGCAATACCAGTCACTTGGTTGAACTCTGTGAAGCGTGCATGCCGACTTGGTATGTGTCTGGCGCTGATGAATTTGCGGAAGATGGTTCGTTGGGGCATTTCGACATGCACGATGCCCGAAGGAAGGAGACAAAGGGCTGGTGGCCTGGGGCTCCCGGGCCTGGCAGGGCACTTACAGTCCTGTTGACATCAGGTGCTTCATGTCCTGACAGTGCAGTGGACAGGGTGTTGCAGAAAATTCTTGAACGTGCCGGTGGTGGACGCGATGTGGATGATGTGTTGCAGCAATTTGAGCAAGAGCAGTCAAATTTGGGGTCTGTATGAAGCCTCCGCGTTTGCCAAGTCCATTTCGGAACGTCCGTTCCGCACCGAAGCGATTTTCGTTTCGTTCAGCGCATGTGGATACTCGGGCGATGAAATGGAAGGAGCGCCGGGAGGCGATAGAGGCTGAAGTCCATGGCCATGGGGATGGTGGTCCCCGAAAGCTGCGTTTTCGCAGTGAGGGCAGTACCCGAACGCAAAGGGAGGGTCGCTTGGCTTCCTTGCGGCGCTCTCGTCGTCAAGCCATGTTCCGCAGTGCAGCCATTCTTTTGGTTCTCTTGTATGCGGCGTGGGAGGGGCTTCAATGGGTGGAGGCCACGGATTTTGCGCATGAACTTTTGATTCCGGTTGAGTAATGGGGACGATGACCGAAACGAGAATTCAGCGCTTGCCTGAGCACGTGGCCAATCAGATTGCGGCGGGTGAGGTTGTCCAGCGGCCTGCTTCTGTGGTCAAGGAGTTGATGGAGAACGCTTTGGATGCGGGCGCCTCGCGAATCGTGGTCGAATTGAAGGATGCAGGTCGGAATCGAATTGTGGTCGAGGACAACGGAATGGGCATGAGCCCAGAGGATGCCGCGCTTTGCTTTGAGCGGCATGCCACATCCAAGTTGCGTACCGCTGATGATTTGCTCGCGCTGGCGACAATGGGTTTCCGAGGGGAGGCACTGGCCAGCATTGCGAGCATTGCCCGTGTGGAATTGCGCACGAGGCGTGCCGAGGACGAGTTGGGTGTGCGGTTGGTGGTGGAAGGTGGGGAACACCAGCCTGTGGAGTCAACGCCCTGTCCTGCGGGCACGAGGATGGTGGTTAAACACCTGTTCTTCAATGTGCCTGCCCGCAGGAATTTTTTGAAAAGTGATCCTGTTGAGTTGCGACACGCCATCGATGAGTTCCAGCGCATTGCCTTGGCCCATCCGGAATGTGCATTTCGTCTCAGTCACAATGACGGGGAACTCTTTGATTTGCCTGTCGGAACCTTGAGACAGCGACTGGTTCGGGTGTTTGGTGCCAAGTACGACGAGCGCCTTGTGCCGGTGGAGGAGCGGACAGATGTGGTCTCGTTGACCGGTTTCGTAGGCAAGCCCGAATTCGCTCGTCGAACCCGGGGCGAGCAATTTCTGTTTGTCAACGGCAGGTTTATCAAACACCCTGCTTTTCACGGGGCCATCATGCGGGCGATGGATGGATTGCTCACGCCGGGGCAGTTTCCATTGTATGCACTGTTTTTGGAGGTGGACGCCTCTAGGGTCGATGTCAATATTCACCCGACCAAGGTGGAGGCCAAATTCCAAGAACAGCGACCCATTGTTGCCATTCTGCAGGCGGCAGTGAAGCGTGCTCTCGGCCGTTTTCACGTGGCGCCTTCGCTTGATTTTGATGCCGAGAGCGCATTCGACATTGCTCCTCCGAAGCCCGGTCAGGAGGTGGAGGAGCCGAAGATTCAATTGAATCCAGATTACAACCCTTTCAATGCTGACAAGGAAGGAGGAAAAGGGCGTTCGAGTGGAGGTGGTTCGTTCGGCACTCGGGCTGCGAAAGAGACGTTTGGCGCATCCCGTATAGAAGCAACCCGTCGGTTTTTTGAATCTTCGAGCCAGGGCGGATCCCCGGCAGGGGAGGCCGGTCCGGCACGGCTTGTTTTTTCTGAGTCGAGGGCCACGCAGCCAGTGAAAGAGGTGCCCCTTGAATTTGATCAGCAGCGACCGTTGTTCCAACTGTTTGGCGGGTGGATTGTGACGGCCACGAGGAGCGGATTGGTTCTCGTTGACCAACACCGCGCGCACACCAGAATTCTCTATGAGCGTTTGTCGTCCGAATTGTCGATGTCGTCTGGATCTCAGCAGCTTCTCTTTCCGGAGGACCTGACCGTGGGCCCGGCTGATGTTGCAGTTCTGAAGGGGGCAAAGGCGTCTTTGGTCGGACTTGGCTTTGATTTGACTTTCCCGGAGGAGGGGGTGGTTCGGGTGTCTGGCTTGCCTCAGGAAGCAGCAGAAGGAGAGCCAGCTGCGCTCATGGATGCGGTCCTCGAGGAGCTGCGCGATGCAGGTGAAGTCGATGTGGATCTCAGATATAGCCGGGCCATTGCTGGGGTTGCCCGTGGAGCAGCCATTCCTTCAGGACGGACCTTGACCCGCACGGAGATGTTGGACTTGGTGGATGGACTTTTTGCCTGCCAGGAGCCTGATCGGGATCCATGGGGACGCTCCACCCTCGCTACCTTTGACCAGGAAGCTGTTGAAGCCCGTTTCCGCTGATTTTGCATACTGTATGTTCCAACAAGCCACGCCCGTCGTCCGCAACCTGTTGATCATCAACATCATCTTTTATGTGGTGACGCACTTTGTGGCACCAGAATTGAGGCCGGTGTTGGCTGGGTATTACCCCAGTGCTCCCTTGTTTCAGCCTTGGCAAGTGGTGACCCACATGTTCATGCACGCAGGAATGGGACACATCTTTTTCAATATGTTCGCTTTGTACATGTTTGGCTCTCAGTTGGAGCGCGTTTGGGGACCAAAGCGCTTTCTCAATTACTACCTCGCATGTGGTCTTGGGGCTTTTTTCCTGCACGAGATTGTCGTGGGATACGGATATTTCAG
>CACAUH010000017.1 GCA_902535565.1 uncultured Bacteroidota bacterium
AAGCAGGCAGGGAGCTCCGCGTTATGGTTGAAAGCGATCAAGTCAATGACGAAATGGCCGAACAAATCAGCTTCAACATCTCACAGCGCATCATGAACGAGATGACCTACCCGGGGCAGGTGAAGGTTACCGTCATCCGTGAGACCCGGGCTGTGAGCGTCGCAAAATGAGTGGAGGACGGTACTTTCTCTCGCTCCGTCCAGTGGCAAACCCTGAATGTCGGGGTACAAATTGTCATTCAACTGGCCTTTGTCCGCTATTTAGGGGAAATTCTTACGCCGTCTGAGTGGGGCTTGGTTGGCGTGGTATTGGGCTTTGCCGGACTCCTTGAAATCTTTGCCCAACTCGGCGTGGGTCCTTCCTTGATTCAACGCAAAGATTTGACGCGCAATCAGGTCTCGGCGGCGTTCTGGTTCTCCTTTTTCCAAGGTATGGCCTTTTGTGCTTTGGTCTACTTCTCAGCCCCAGCCATCTCGAATTGGTTTGAGAAGCCCGAGATGGAGCCCGTGATGCGATGGGTTGCATTCAGCTTTTTGATTGCCTCATTGGCACTGGTTCCCAGGTCGATGCTGATTCGACGCATGGACTTCCGCAGCCTCTTTTGGTCCTCCTTGATTGCAATGGGTCTCGGCACGGGTGCCTTTGGCATCTGGGCCGCCTCTGCCGGGTGGGGAGTCTATGCTTACATCGGTGCCCTGCTCGTTCAAAACGCCCTGCTCGGTATCAACTATTGGTGTCGTTCTGGACTGCGGGTCTCTCTTCTTCCCCAGATTCGAGAAGCAACGTCACTGTTGCGGTATGGCGCAACGAGCACAATATTCAACTTTTTGAATTACGCAGCATCCAAACTCGACCTTTTGGTCTTGGACAAATTCCTGCCCACTGCCCAAGACGCGATCGTCGGTGTGTACGAACGAAGTGTATATCTTATGAACACCCCTGTCACGGTGTTGGGCAAGCTGTCGGACAGCGTCCTGTTCAGCGGCATGAGTGGGGTTCAAGACGAACAGCAAAGGCTCCGCCACATATTCTACAGCGGACTATACGTGGTAACCACGTTGGTCCTGCCCGGGGTCGTCCTGCTGGAACTGTTCATGAAGGATGTCGTGCTCATCTTGGTGGGATCAAAGCTGATCGATGTCGTCCCCTATGCTCGAATTCTCGTTTTGGCCATCCTGTTCCGCAGCTGGATCAAAGTGTGTGACGCCGTGGTGCGTGCAGTGGATGCAATCGTACCAGCCACTGCAATCAAAGCTTGCTTCTGCATCATGGTGGCATGTTCAGCCTGGTTGGGGGCCATCACAGAATTGAACATGCTGTGCATCGGCATGGTAATCGCCACGACCATTCAAGCCGTCGCCATGCTTCTTCTGACCCAGCGACACGTCCGATTCGAATGGCCCATGCTGCTCCGCCTTGTGCTTCCAGGGTTTCGCGCTGCCTTGGCTGCGATGGTAGGGACTGTGCCGGCGGTGATCTTGAACGAACATCTGCACTGGTCCTTGCACTTCCTTGTGGGCCTGATGGGCATCAGCTTATCCATCATGGCTGCATCTTGGCTCCGGCCCCAATGGTTTGGGGTGGGCGAGTACAATCTCCTTGCCCAAATTGCGCAGCGCCTGCCTTCCAGTTCACTCAAAGCCCGATGGTCTGACGGGGCGGAGCACTGAGTCCGTTGCGCATTATTTTCGCGGCCCCATGTCCCGCGTCTCCTTCCATTCGCTGATTCTGAGCCTGACACTTCTCTTGGCATTTGCAGGACATGCTCAGGATTCAAAAGACAGCTTGTGGGTACGCGGTGGACTGCTTACATCGCATGATACGATTGCATTGGAAATGGACTGGAGACTGGACGGCCAAACCCCAAGGCGTGGTACCGACACGCTTTGGCGTCAGGTGTCTAGGAACGGTGAACTGACCGCATGGGCGCGCACCGATTCGACCCAAGTTCAAATGGCATCTAACTGGCCGAAGTGGTCCGACAGCCTTGAGTTCACTTTGGTGCTCGACACCGCGGGCTTCAACCTTAGGTTGCCAGAAGACACCCTCACGGTCCTTTGGCAGCCACTTCAGTCGGGCTGCTTCCCCGCCACATCTGCGCGCGATCTGGAAAAAATCCTCATCGCACTGTCGGATACGCCATTCGAAGCCAAACGGTATGATACGGCTGTGCTCTGGCTGCGGCGCCATTGTTTGACGATACCCGGTCTGCGCAGACTGGCCGATGGCTTCGATGATGAACGCAGGAGGCTATCTCTGCTTCAAAGTGCCCTTATCACCCAACCTGAAGCCCTGCCATCCTTGGGCTCGCTCTTTTTTACAGCGCGGTACCAAGAAGAGTTCCGGCAATGGGTGGACACACGTCCCGCTCCCCGTTGATCTGATCAAATCGCATGTTTAATGTGTGGGAAACTCCGTCAAACCTCGTTTGAACTGAATGGGCTTGTCATTTGTTTTGATGAGAACTTCGTTTCATGATGTCGACCACCACGCGCACCATCCACAACTTTTCTGCCGGCCCCTGCATCCTGCCCCAATCAGTCATGCAGCAGGCATCCGACGCCGTCCGCGAATTGAACGGATCTGGCCTGAGTCTCATTGAAATCTCCCACCGGAGCAAGGCCTTTGTTGACATCATGGAAGAGGCCCGCAATTTGGTGCGTAGCGAACTCGGTCTACCTGACCATTTCGAAGTGCTCTTTCTCCAAGGTGGGGCCAGTCTTGGCTTCTTGACCACGGCGATGAATTTCACACCTGAGGGCAGCAGCATGGATTATGCTGTGACGGGTACCTGGGCCAAGAAGGCATTGAAAGAGGCCAAGAAGATGGGCAATGCACAGGCCATCACCTCCAGCGAAGACACCGGATTCAACTGTATCCCTGCCCTCCCCTCACAAAGCAGCGCCGGGGCCGTGCACATCACGACCAACAACACCATCTACGGCACCCAATACGCAGGGGACCCCACCACAAACAAGCCGTTGGTGGCCGACATGAGTTCGGACATCTTTTCCCGCCCGGTGGACCTTTCCAAGTACGCTTGCATCTACGCTGGCGCTCAAAAAAACATGGGACCGGCTGGCACCGTGCTGTACATCTACGACAAGAACGCCGCCGGCAAGCATGGCCGCGACTTGCCAAGCTATATAGACCTTGAAGTCCATGCCGGAAAGGACAGCATGTTCAACACCCCACCGGTCTTCGCCATCTACACCAGCATGCTCACACTCCGCTGGCTCAAGGCTGAGGGCGGTGTCTCAGCAATGCAGAAGCGCAATGCTGCCAAAGCAAGTTGTCTTTACAGCGAAATCGATCGCAATCCCTTGTTCAACGGCTTCGCCCAAACTGATTCTCGCAGCGTAATGAACGTCACGTTTACCGCTGCCAATGACGCGCACACGCCGCTTTTCTTGGAGGCCTGTGCCGCAGCAGACATTAACGGCATCAAGGGCCACCGTTCCGTGGGTGGCTTCCGGGCCTCCATGTACAATGCACTGCCACTCTCCAGCGTCGAAGTTCTGGTCGATGTCATGAAGGAATTCGAGCGAACCCACGGCTGACCTTTTCCCACCTCTTCTCCTCTCACCGCAATGAAAGTCCTCGCCAACGACGGCATTTCTGCCAAGGCCAAAGCCGCCCTTGAGGCGGAAGGCATCACGATCTCCACAGACCACGTCGAGCAATCCAACCTCATCGACACGCTCAATCGCGAAGGCTACGCAGGCATTCTTGTCCGCAGTGCTACCAAGATCCGACAGGACCTCATCGATGCCTGTCCCGACCTCCGGTTCATCGGACGTGGCGGTGTCGGTATGGACAACATCGATGTCGCCTATGCCCGCGAACAAGGCAAGGTGGTGTTCAACACGCCTGCGGCCAGCTCCCAAAGTGTGGCTGAGTTAGTGATGGCACACCTGTTTGCCATGTCACGGTCCCTGCACCGAAGCTATCCCGCCATGCCCCAGCGCGGTGCCGAGGAATTCAAGGTCCTGAAGAAGGCCTATGCCAAGGGCATCGAGCTTCGCGGAAAGACCCTCGGCATTGTCGGTTTTGGTCGCATTGGCACTGCCGTTGCCCAATACGCTCTCGGCTGCGGCATGCACGTCATTGGCGTGGACCGGGAAGGCACCTTCCGAACGGTACACGTTCAAATTCCATTAGGCAGCTCCAAGGTCCAAGACATCGCAGTCGACATCCCCTTGGTCCCCTTGTCCGATATGCTCGTGCAAGCCGATGCCGTGACCTTCCATGTGCCCGCCCAAGAAGACGGCTCCCCAGTCCTTGACGCAGCTGGCGTGGCCTCCATGAAAGAAGGCGCCATGCTGGTCAACACCGCCCGCGGTGGCACCGTGGATGAAGCAGCGGTCAGTGCTGCCGTGACCTCAGGCCACCTGCGTGCCGCTGCCCTCGACGTGTTTGTGGGTGAACCCAAGCCCGACCCTGCATTGCTCCAAGTGGATGGATTGGCCCTCACGCCGCACATCGGAGCGGCCACCCTCGAAGCCCAAGACCGCATTGGCGAAGAGCTCGTCGAGCGCATTCTCGAATTGCGTTAATTCAAATTCCCCACCGGATGTCCCGGTGCGGCGCTGCGTTCAATGACCACGAAGCCCGCCCTTCTCAAGCCCTTTTGCGGCGTACTGCCGCCGGCAGACAAGGCCCATTTGGTGGCCACACGGAGCTATTTGACCTACAGCGACTACGAGTTGCAGGACAAGTTGGCCCGAAACCCATTCAGCTACCTCCACGTCATCCACCCCACAGGAGAACAAACACCGCATGGGTCAGAAATGAAGCCCATTCGCGACGCCTATCAATCCTTCATGGAACGTGGTTGGTTGCAACAGGATGGGTCGCCGACCTACTACGTTCTTCGACAAGACAGCGAACTCGGCAGCATCACTGGACTGATTGGCCTGGTCCCCATCCAAGCCGTCCGGGAGCAGCGCATCAAGGTGCACGAATTGACACTGAGCCATCGGGAGGTGCTGTTTGCCAATTACCTCGCCCAAGTTGGTCTCAACGCAGAGCCAGCGCTGCTTGGTCACAAACCATCGGACCAAATCGAAGCCCTGACAGTCGAAGCCGCGACAGGACGTCCAGACATGGACTTCACCACTGCAGACGGAACCCGACACACCCTCTGGCGTGTTGCCAACAGGTGTGCGCAGGCGCTGGAAGCGGCCATGGCCGACCTCGAGGAGGTCTACATCGCGGATGGACACCACCGCGTGGCATCCAGCCTGCGCATGGCAGATGCCCATCCAACGCACACAGCCGCACAGTATTTCATGGCCCTCCTTGTTCCCGGTAATCAACTGATTTTCAAAGGGTACCACCGCATCGTGAACCTCGACGGACACGCGCTGTCGCCTCAACAAATCCATTCAGCCTTGGCCACCCTTCCCGAAGTTCAGATCAAAGATGGACACACCGAAGGCCGGGGACACATCCAAATGAAAGGGACACTGAAAGGCACACTGTCGGTGGACCTCTCAGCTGAGGACCTGACCTTGGCCGAGTGGCTTCAAACGCGGGTTTTGTCTCCGATTTTTGACATCGAAAAACCGCGAACAGACCGACGACTGAAATGCGTTACCGATGAGGAATTGAAGGCGTGGAAAGCGCGGACCAGTGACCTCGCCTTCGTCATGCCCCCAATGGATTTCGATGAGCTTCAGGCTGTGGCCGATGCACAGCGTCACATGCCCCCCAAGAGCACCTGGATTGCGCCGAAGTTGCGCAGTGGACTTGTCTTGTTTGATTTTGGTCCGGCCATCTAAACTTTGTAGAGATGCGAGAAGTCAGTGAAGCTTGGCGTTCGGTGCGTGACGCTGTTCCAGACCACGTCACCGTCGTGGCCGTTAGCAAGACCAAACCGGTCGAAGCTGTAGAACAAGCCCATGCGGCCGGTGCGCGGGTATTTGGCGAAAACCGGGTGCAAGAACTCGTCGGAAAGCACGAGGCCCTGACCCACCCCGAGACCGGACGCCCTTCAGAATTTCCGGACTTGCGCTGGCACCAGATCGGAACATTGCAGCGCAACAAAGTCAAATACATCGCCCCCTTTGTCGACTTGGTGCATGCTGTCGATCAAGTGTCCCTGCTGGACGAAATTGAAAAGCGGGCCGCCTCCAATGGTAGGAAGTTGCGCGTCCTCCTTCAGGTGCACATCGCGGAAGAGCAAAGCAAATTCGGGTTTGGCACCGAGGACCTTCCCGCCGTGTGCGACCGACTCGATGCTGGAGGATGGGAACATGTTGAAGTCAACGGGCTGATGGGCATGGCCACCTTCACCCCTGATGTCGCGCAAGTGGCCCGGGAATTCGCCGGGCTTCGCCGGCAATTCGAGATGCTCGGCGGTCCTCGTGGATGGTCCACTTTGTCCATGGGCATGAGTGGCGACTGGCGCATTGCAGTAGAAGAAGGCAGCACCATGGTGCGCATCGGCAGCGCCATTTTTGGAAGCCGATGATCCCGGGATTTCGCCCATATGAACCGTGGTTCAAGGCCTGGCTCATCCTCGCCCCGTTGGTGGCCTACGGCAGCCACTTCATCATCTTCAATGCGCGAATGAGGCTTGCCCAACTCGCACAAGACAGCATGGAGGTCGCCGATCCTCAAGGAACATGGGGTTATGCAGCGGCATGCACCGCGGCATTCACCCTGCTCATGGCCATCATTGCCCGCCTCTGGGTTAAGATTACCCCACAAGAAGAGGCTACCGACAGAGACTGAGCGCTCCGAGCATGCCTGTCACACGGCGATTTTTGTAGCCTCACCTTTCAATGCCTCCCGCGTCATCGCAAACCGAGTCAAGTCGAACTCAGGCTGGATGCCGAGCGCCATCTGGGCGAGCAAGCGACCAATGAGGGGTCCGAATTTGAAACCATGTCCGCTGAATCCAGCCCCCAGAATAAGCCCATCGGGCGTTCTGTCGAGAATAAAATCTCGGTCGGCCGTCCCACTGTAAAAACAGACATATTCCCATTCGATCTTTGATTCGGCCAATTCCGGCAGGTGGGTAGAGAGGAACCCCCTCGCCTTGGCCTTGAATTCATCGCTAACCTTGCGGTCGTCTCCATCGGGATGGCCCAAGCGTCCGGGATGGTGATTGGCCACCTTAATGCGGCCATCCTTGATGGTGGGAATTGCATAAAAACCACTGGCCAGATCACTGAATACGGGAAGCCGATTGAGGCGCTCTCCCAATGCTGTCGCATCGAAATACACGAGCTCCTGTCGGGTCACCTCCATTGGAACATCGACCCAACGGCGAGTCCATGCCCCTGCTGTGAGCACAACTTGGTCATACTGGGACCACCCCCTGCCGCACCGGACTGCATTGGGTTCGACCTCGAGGGCCTCCCTTCTCCATTCGATGCCCTCATTGCTCAACCAGCTTGCCAACCCCGCCAAAACGACTTCAGGATCCAGCACCCCACCAAGCCGGTCCACAGTGGCCTGATCTGCACGGAACCCAGGCCATTCCTCGGCCACGCGACCCCGGCCCAGCCGATCCGCGCGCAACCCCATGTCGCGCATCGTGCGCCAGCTTTCGAGCGCATGGCGGTCGCGCTGCTGCTCCACGAGGAGCTTTCCTGTCTCATGGAGCAAAGGCCGACCCATGCGCATGGACCACTCGGACCACAACCTTCGGGCGCGAACGGCCATGGAGATCAAGCCTTGGTCATTGCCATAGTGCACCCTGAAACTGCGCCCTGTGTCCACAGAAGCCCCAGGACCTGTGCCCATGGCGTTCGGATCATAAAGCGTCACCTGGACGCCCGCCTGAATCAGACTGGCGGCAGTGAACCCGCCCATGACGCCACCGCCGACCACGGCAATCCGAAGGGGCCTGTCGGACCGGTGGGCCGGCCGAAAATGATGAGGATGACCGGTCATGAGGATGTGAAATTGTGACGATGAGACGGCACCTTGGCGAGTTCAGCGCCGAGGAATTCGGCGATTGCGCGCATGCCTTGTCGGGCGTTACCCAAACGGGCCTCCGCCTCTGCATTGTAATTCGTGTTAATGTTGACATCATAGAAATGCAACTTTCCCTGTGCATCCGGAGCTGCTTCCATGGCTGCGACCTCCATGCCAGAGTCAGACAGGAAGTCAAGGCAACGCTCCACTTCCCGGGGATCGTGATGCTCCAACACCTCAAACTTGGCCCGCCCATCAGCCGGACAGAACGTGGTCCCCACCTGACAAGCATCGGATGGACACAGATCAAACCCGCCCCCTGTATCAATGCTGACCGTGTAGTAATGGCGTCCACCTATGAATTCGAGGCGCAGCACTCGGCCATTCGCAGGCTTCACATACTCTTGCAAGACAACAGTGCCATCCAACGTGTAGGACCCGAACATATTGGCTACAGCCTCGACGTCTTTCGCGTTACGCACAAGGGTGACTCCCGTCCCCTTCCCTCCTCGATTGGGCTTGACAATGAAAGGTTGGTCCCATCGTGCTGCCGCACTCCGAAAGGCATTGACACCTGTAGCAGCCACTGTATGCGGCGCAGTCAGACCATGGTCGCGAAGCGCAATCACCTGCTCGACCTTGCTCACTTCCAAGGCTGTGGCCCTGCGATTGTTGATGACCCTTCGTCCGTGGGATTCCAACCAAGCCATCACGCCTCGGGTCGCCTCCCAGGCAAAACGGTGATCTCGGGTGTGACTGCTGGCGCTCATGCGGTTGTAGAAGACGCCTTCTGGCGGAAGTGAAGACATGTCAAGCTCTGCTTCATCAATGAACCATTCCCGGTAGGGCAAGCCGCTCAACTCGAGGTGTGCAATCAGGGGCTCGACCCACACGCTGTTTTCATGTAGAATGTGGATGACCGGCTGGGTATCAATGGTCCCAGTTAAGGGAGATATAGGAGAAATCATGGCGGTTGGATTAAGGGCAAACAAAAAGCCCGGCTGAAGGGCCGGGCGCAGTAAAATCAAGGAGGCGTTCTTCACATGGAATTAGCAAACATGATGGTACTGTGCCCGGAAGACCAGACAACAAGAGCAACAACACGTAAGATTCCAATTCATGACATGAAGATAAGACATATATTCCACTAATTCAATAATTCATCTAATTAATATGGGTCTACGTCTATTATAACCCGGATTGACTTGTGCCCCTCTACTTCTCTGAACGCTTCGACATCCTCCTTCAATGCCGCCTTAACTGAAGCAGGCGACGCCTCCCTCTCGAACTTCAGGAGGATGTGCCGGTGGAACTGGTCGTTGATTCTTGGTATGGGTGGCTCTTCGGGGCCAATCACACGCCCCCCGAATCGACTCCGCAAGCGCCCAGCCAATGCCGACGCACCTTGCCGCACCTTGTGCGGATCGCGGTGACGCAGAACCAAGCGAATGAGGCGGACAACAGGTGGGTACTGGAAGGTCTTTCGCTCCTGCATTTCCGCCTTTGCCATCGAGACGGCATCATGGCGGACCACATGAGTAAACACCCAATGCTCCGGATCAAAGGTCTGAATCAACACGCGCCCCTGATCTGCTCGCCGACCGGCACGGCCCGAAACCTGTGTCAGAAGTTGGAAGGTCCTCTCCAAGGCTCGGAAATCAGGATGGTGCAACATTCGGTCAGCCTGAAGGATACCCACAAGCCCCACATTTTCAAAATCCAGCCCCTTGGTCACCATCTGGGTACCAACAAGAATCTGTACCTCACCAGTTTCGAAAGCGCGGATGATGCGCTCGTGACCCGATCGGTTGCGCGTGGTATCCAGGTCCATTCTCGCCGAGGCCACCTCTGGAAAGTGGGTCGCGATTTCTTCTTCAATCCGCTCAGTTCCAATTCCCTTTGACTCAACCTCCTCACTTCCGCAACGCGGACAGGTTTTCGGCTCCGACTCCCGATAACCACAATAGTGGCAGTGCAGGTCCTTGAGATATTTGTGCAATGTGAGAGACACATCACACCGCGCGCACTCAGGAACCCACCCGCAGGTCCTGCATTGGGAAACCGGGGCATATCCCCTCCGGTTCTGAAACAGAATGACCTGCCTTCCGGCATTGAGGGTCTCCCCGATGGCCTCCAATAGGGTTCGGCTGAAATGTCCTTCCATTCGCCGCTGTTTGTGGGCCCTGCGCAAATCCACAAGCTCCACAGAAGGCAGAGACGTGCCGCCAAACCGCTCGCGCAGTGCCACATGAACAGCGCGATCTCCATCAACTGCCCAGCGCGCTTCCAACGAAGGCGTCGCTGAGCCTAGAACCACATGGGCTCCGTGAAGGTGACCGAGCATGGCCGCCACATCACGCGCCTGATAACGCGGTGCAGGGTCCTGTTGTTTGTAGCTGGGATCATGCTCCTCATCGACCACGATTAGCCCGAGCCTTCGGAAAGGGAGAAACACAGCGCTTCGGGCCCCAACCAACAATCGCCCCTTGCCCTTTTCTTCCGCGACCCGTCGAAAGGTGGTGGTGCGCTCCCTCGGTGTAAATCGGCTGTGGTAGACCTCAAGCCGGTCCCCAAAAAACCGCCTGAGTCGGACGATGAGTTGGGTTGTCAAGGCAATCTCAGGAACCAAAAACAGCGCGTCCTTCCCCACCGCGAGAACGTCGTGAATCAGGTGGGTGTAGACCTCTGTCTTTCCCGAACCTGTAACCCCTTCGAGCAGCACAAGTCCTTTTTGGTTCAATCCCGCACGAATTGCATGAACAGCATCCATTTGGGCGGGACTCAACTCAGCGAGGGGCAAGACGTCTTCATGGGCGCCAGTCAACCATGGGTCTTGCTTGAAGGAAAAGGCGATTCCTTTTTCCACCAATGCTCTGAAAATCTGGGTGTCGAAGCCGCGCTTTCTGGCCAGCTCCGCCATGGGGACCCCCACCTTGTGTCTCGAATCGTCGAGCAAGGCCATCATCGCCCTTGACTGCGCAGGCGCCCGGGCATCCAGTCGGTCCAATTGTTCGCCCAGCCACTGCTCATCCCCCGCCGCCCGTTCAGACAGCCGGACCATGGCAACGACCTTCTGTCCGGGACCACGTCGCATTTCCTCATTGGACAAGACCCAGCCGGACTCGACCAAGGCCCGCAGCACTGGAGCGGGGTCTTTCAGCCCCAGTAAGTCACCCACTTCACGGTAGGCCATGGCTCCCCTTAGCCTCAGCGCTTCCACCACTTGGAATTCGCGATCCTCCAAATCACTTTCGTCACGCTCATCCGCATTCGATGCCAACTGCAACTTGGTTTCGCTCGCCAACCGCATGCCACCGGGCAACGCCGCGAGGGCAACCTCACCTGGGGAGCAACAATAATGTCCCGCCATCCAATCCCAGAAGCGCAGGGTTTCATCCGATAACAAAGGCTCCCGATCCAATAAACTGACGAAGGCCTCGGTCCGATGCTCGGGTGTCCTGTCGTGGATGGTGCGCACCACAGCCGTGTGAAGTCGCTTTCCCCTAAGCGGCACGACCACCCGGCTTCCCACCTTTACCGCACCGGCATGCTCAATCGGAACCTGGTAGGTCAACAGGCCCGGAAGCGCCAAAGGGAGAATGACATCGACGTATTGCACGAACAGCGAAAGTACCTCAGTCCTCGGCCTCTTCACTTCTCTCACAAACCCGTGAACCGAGAAGACAAATTTGCGGTTCTTCTGTTATGCATCACCTCAACGTTGGCGACCCCGCCCCAGCTTTCTCAGCCCTCGACCAAAACGACAAGACACACACCCTCGATGATTACCGTGGCAAACGGGTCGTCTTGTATTTCTACCCCAAGGACAACACTCCCGGCTGCACCAACCAAGCGTGTAGCCTCCGCGACGGAATGGCTGAACTCCAGTCCGCCAACATCACGGTACTCGGCGTGAGCATCAACCATGCCACCTCCCATAAAAAGTTCATCGAAAAGTTTGACCTTCCTTTTGACCTGCTTGTGGACGAAGATCACAGTCTGCAGGACACTTTCGGAGTGTGGGGCTTGAAGAAATTCATGGGACGGGAATACGACGGAACGCACCGAACCACCTTCTGTATTGACGAACAAGGAAACATTGCGGCCATTATCCGAAAGCCAAAGGTGAAGGACCACGCCGCTGAAGTACTCGCTGCTTTCGGGGATAAAAGTTGACCTCTCGCTAACAAAAACACAGCACAACGTAAATCCCTTACGGAGCGTGGCTTCTACTTTGCTATCGCTTCTATTGAAAACCACCCACATGGCTGCAGAAAACAAGGAAAAGCTCAAAGCGCTCCAACTCACACTGGACCGCATCGACAAGACATACGGCAAGGGCACCGTCATGAAACTCGGGGACGAGGCCGTCGAAAAAATCGATGCCATCTCCTCTGGCTCGCTCTCTCTCGACATCGCTTTGGGCGTTGGCGGGTTTCCCCGTGGCCGCGTCGTGGAGATATACGGCCCGGAAAGCTCAG
Source organism: uncultured Bacteroidota bacterium (assembly GCA_902535565.1). The sequence continues at coordinate 12,411 of CACAUH010000017.1, forward strand.
GCAAAACCACATTGGCAACCCATGCCCTTGCAGAGGCGCAAAAGGCGGGCGGAATATGTGCCTTCATCGATGCAGAGCATGCCTTCGATAAGTACTATGCGGAGAAGCTGGGGGTAGACACCGAAAACCTGCTGATTTCCCAACCAGACAATGGAGAGCAGGCCCTCGAAATCGCCGATAACCTCATTCGATCAGGGGCCATCGATCTTATTGTGATTGACTCTGTCGCTGCACTCACGCCTCGTGCCGAAATCGAAGGTGAGATGGGCGACTCCTCCGTCGGTCTTCAAGCGCGCCTGATGTCCAAGGCGCTAAGGAAACTCACGTCAACCATCAATAAAACTGGATGCTGCTGCGTGTTTATCAACCAGCTGCGCGAGAAAATCGGCGTCATGTTCGGCAATCCGGAAACGACCACGGGTGGAAACGCATTGAAATTTTACTCCTCGGTGCGGATTGACATCCGCCGAAGCAGCCAGATTAAAGACGGGGACGTCGTGATGGGCAACCGCACCAAAGTCAAAATTGTAAAGAACAAGGTTGCACCGCCATTCAGACGCGCGGAGTTCGACATCATGTACGGCAAGGGCATCTCCCGTGTTGGCGAGGTCATTGACCTTGGCGTCGACCTCGGCATTGTCAAAAAGTCTGGCTCCTGGTTCAGCTATGGTGAAACCAGATTGGGACAAGGCCGCGATTCTGTCAAGAATCTACTCTCTGACAATCCAGAGCTCATGGAAGAGCTCGAAGCCGGCATCAAGGCTGCCCTCAACGACGAGGTGGTCGAAGACGTAGCAGAGCAGACGGAAGCTTGATGGAGCGACTCCTGTATGGAATGCTCATCCTGCCCGCACTCTGGGCAGGATGCAGCTCCACTGAATCCCAAGGAGAAGGTGAGCCGCCAGCCGCAGACACCTTGGCCTTGCTCAACGCCCAAATTCTCAATTCTCCCTTGGAAGCTGACGGCTACGCCAACAGGGCGGAATTTCACCTTCGACGCGGAGAAATAGGAGCGGCATTGGAGGACCTCGAGTTGGTCGTACAAGCCGACTCAACGAGAATCGAAGAGCGTCACACATTGGGCCAACTTCGATTTGATGTCCGTGACTTTGAGGGCGCCGTTCGAGAATGGGAAGGCGTACTTAACGTCAATCACAACCACACACCATCGCTTCTTTCTCTGGCCCAGGTAGACGTTCTGTTGCGTGCTTACGAGCCGGCACTCAAACGAATCAATGCTGCCCTTCAAGTAGACAATCGGTTGGATGACGCCTATTTCCTCAAGGGCAGATTGTACTTGGAAACTGGGGACACAGTTAAGGCCGCGAGCTCATTCCAAACTGCGTCGGAAGTCAACCCAGATCGATACGATGCCTTTATTCAGTTGGGCCTATTGCGCGCCGCGGCGGATGACGACCTCGCCTTAGAGTATTTCCGGACTGCCCGATCTCTGCGTCCCCAGAGCATTGAAGCGCTCTACGATGAGGCCATATTCCTTCAAGAACACGCGAAAATCGACACCGGTCGCTACACGCTTGCCTTAAATCTTTATGACCGCATTCTCGAACTGGACAACGCCAACGCCTCTGCAGCCTTCAACAAAGGATACATCCATTTGGAATACCTGACTGATTATGAGCAAGCGGAGTTGTGGTTCAAAGAAGCCATTTCGCGACTTCCCCAATACCACCAAGCCCACTACAACCTTGGACTTGCAATTGAGAGTCAGGGGAGAAACCGAGAAGCACTGGAAGCATACAATGCCGCCCTGAAAATCGATCCGGCCTATACTCCCGCTGCCATCGCAAAAGGCCGAATCCTTTCGAGCAACTGACCAATTTGGAACTGACACCAAAGAAAAAAGCCGGCGAAGTGCCGGCTTTTTCAATTTCTGAAGTGTGGAGTTACTTCACTTGGTCTACCACAGACTTAAATGCTGCAGGGTGGTTCAGGGCGAGGTCTGCGAGCACCTTTCGATTGAGCCCGATTCCAGCCTTGCTGCACTTGCCCATGAACTGAGAGTAACTCATGCCATGTTGGCGAGCACCTGCGTTGATTCTTTGGATCCACAGAGAGCGGAATTGACGCTTCTTGAGTTTCCGGCCTACGTATGCGTAGCACAAGCCTTTCTCTACCGCATTTTTTGCGACGGTCCAGACGTTCTTTCGGGCTCCATAGTAGCCCTTTGCCATTTTCAGGACTTTCTTTCTGCGCGCTCTGCTGGCGACAGCGTTGTTTGAACGGGGCATGGTTTATCGGGTTTGGCGGACAGCGTCCCGCACTGGCGGGATCTTGGGGGCTGGACGCCGGTTTTGATTTGTGATTAGATGCCCAATTGGGTTTTGATGTTAGGCGTATCCACCTTGCTCACCAATCCAGTTTGGGTCAGGTTGCGCTTCTGCTTCGTCCCTTTCTTGGTCAGAATGTGGGACTTGAAGGCGTGCTTGCGCTTGAGCTTTCCCGTGCCGGTCACGGTAAAACGCTTTTTTGCGCTGCTCTTGGTCTTCATCTTCGGCATGTCGTCCGTATATGGTGGGTCGGGCTGGGCCCTTCCCGGGATTTACTTTTTGGGTCGGAGCGTGATAAACATCCGTTTTCCTTCCAACTTCGGCATCAGCTCCACGGTTCCCACGTCTTCCAGTTCCTGCGCAAAACGCAGCAACAGAATCTCTCCCCTCTCCTTAAACACAATCGATCTTCCACGGAAGAAGACGTGCGCCTTGAGCTTGTTGCCCTCCTCGAGGAACTTGCGGGCGTGTTTGACCTTGAAGTTGAAATCGTGATCGTCCGTATTGGGACCAAAACGAATCTCCTTCTGGGTCACCTTGGCTTGGTTCGCCTTGATTTCCTTTTGCTTCTTCTTCTGGTCGTACAGGAACTTCTGATAGTTCAGAATCCTGCAGACTGGAGGATCTGCTTTCGGGGAAATCTCCACAAGGTCCAGTTCCTGCTCCTCGGCCATCGTGATGGCATCATCTAATTCAACAATGTCGGCATCTCCGATATTGTCACCGACCAAACGCACTTTGGGCGCCCGGATTTCCCGGTTCGTCCTGTGCGGATTCTTTTTGATCACCCGGGCTGGGCCTCGGGATCGTCTGCGTCGAATGGCGATGGTGCTCTCAGTTTGGTTGTTCAATCATCTGTCTCCACCTAGCATTTCTCTGACTTCACTTTCGATCCGTGCAGCAAAAGCTTCGGTGGTCATTCCTCCAACATCTCCTTCACCCTGCTTGCGCAGAGAAACGGTTCCGTTTTCAGATTCATCTCCTCCCACAATGAGCATGTACGGGACTTTATCGAGCTCCGCTTCACGGATCTTCTTCCCGACCTTTTCACTCCGGTCGTCAATGAGGGCGCGAATATCGCGCTTTTCAAGGGATTTTGAAACCTCCTTTGCGTAGTCGTTGAACTTGTCACTAACGGGCAGGATTCGCGCCTGTTCCGGAGTGAGCCACAGCGGGAATTTACCGGCGCAGTGCTCGATGAGAATGGCAACAAAGCGCTCCATCGAACCAAAAGGCGCACGGTGAATCATCACCGGACGGTGTTTTTGATTATCCGACCCCACGTACTCGAGCTCAAAACGCTCAGGAAGGCTATAGTCAATCTGAACGGTGCCCAACTGCCACTTCCTGCCGATGGCGTCGCGCACCATAAAGTCGAGTTTCGGCCCGTAGAAAGCCGCTTCTCCCAGCTCTGTGATCGTCTCCAAGCCTTTTTCGACTGCGACCTCAGCAATGGCCTTCTCGGCCTTGTCCCAATTTTCGTCACTGCCAATGTACTTGTCCGGATTCTCGGGGTCACGGAGCGAAATCTGGGCGATGAAGTCATCGAATTGGAGTGTCTTGAAGATGTACAACACCAAGTCGATGACATTGCTAACCTCTTCCTTGACCTGGTCTACTGTGCAGAAGATGTGTGCGTCATCCTGCGTGAATCCTCTTGCACGGGTCAACCCGTGGAGTTCTCCACTCTGCTCATACCGATAGACGGTTCCAAACTCTGCATACCGAATGGGAAGGTCCCTGTAGCTGCGTGGCCGGCTCTTGTATATCTCGCAGTGGTGCGGACAATTCATGGGCTTCAGTAGATACTCCTCGCCCTCCGCAGGGGTCTTGATGGGCTGGAAGCTGTCCTCTCCATATTTGGCATAGTGGCCACTGGTCACGTACAACTCCTTGTTTCCAATGTGCGGGGTAATCACGGACTGATATCCCATCTTCCGTTGGGCATCCTTCAGGAAATTCTCAAGCCGCATACGAAGCTCAGCACCTTTGGGCAGCCACAAGGGCAGGCCTTGACCGACTTTTTCGCTGAACGTGAACAGATCCAGCTCCTTTCCCAGCTTCCTGTGGTCCCGTTGTCTGGCTTGCTCAAGCAAATCGAGGTGCTCTGTTAGCTGTGACTTTTTTGGGAAGGCAATGCCATAAATGCGGGTCAATTGTGGATTGGACTCGTCTCCTTTCCAATATGCGCCGGCAACAGCCAAGAGTTTGACCGCCTTGATGTGGCCTGTGTGGGGAATGTGCGGCCCTCGACAGAGGTCGGTAAACCCACCTTGGGTGTACAAGGTGATGTTCCCGTCTTCAAGGTTTTCTAACAGGTCCAGCTTGTAATGGTCCCCCTTGTCCTTGAAGTAGGCAATGGCCTCTGATTTGGGAATCGGTTGGCGCACATATTCGCTCTTCTGCTTTGCCAGCTCGAGCATTTTCTTTTCCACTTCCGGAAAGTCCTTGTCACTGAATACATGGTCACCGAAATCGACATCGTAGTAGAAACCACCTTCTATGGCCGGGCCAACCCAAAACTTGACACCGGGATACAGCGCCTCCAACGCTTCAGCCATCAGGTGGGCGCCACTGTGCCACAAGGTGCTTTGTGCGCCCTCGTCTCCCCACGTGAGCAACTTCAGGACCACATCGCCGCCTAGCGGACGCTGTGCGTCCCATACTTCGCCGTTCACTTCAGCCGCCAGCACATTTCGAGCCAGCCCTTCGCTGATCTCTCGTGCAACATCCATGGCTGTGGCGTCATCCTGCGCGAGGCGCACGGTCCCATCCGGAAGGGTGATGTTGATCATGTTTTCTTGATTCCATGCAAAGATAGCCCCCGCTTCGCCCCGTGTGGAGGACTTCCAAAAGGATGTCAAAACTCCGCTTAATAGCAGGCCCCCACATACCACAAGACAGCAGGTCGCCATTGTATTGATGAAGACTGGGAACACCCTGGTCACGTATCCCCGAACTGCACACCATGAATTCTCCTCTATCTAGATTTCTCTGCCCCCTCCTCACCTTCTTGATGTCCCACTGGATTCTCTCTGCCTCCCCGCAAGACCTGAGGGATTTCGATGCATTCATTCATCATGTGCGTATAGAAGCCAATTCGGGAAACCCCGAGCGCATCGCCGATTGTTTCGCCGCCCTCATCGTCTCAGATGCCCAATGTGGTCCGCAACCATTCGGCGATGTCATGGGCTATGATGCCCAACGGTTTGGATGGAGCCAACTTGGCGAGGACATCGCCCGATTCGCCGATGGCTTCGTGTTGGTCGACGCCGATGGGACCATGACCAACTTGCACGCCCGTGCTACAGGTCAATCCCATTACCTCGACATTCTGGGAGACCGGGTGAAATTTCGGCGTGAAGCCGGAAACCATGGCAGCATTATCGCCATGCTGGATGCCGGAACATTATCCGGTCAGATTGATCCAACGCGCTGGACGGTCACCCGCGATGGCGTCAAATGGACCCCGGTCGTGGCCGTCATTCCCAACATGGGCAAGGTCAAGGGCTACATCGGCGAAGACTATGTCAAGCAATCCAAAACCCAAGGAGACGTGAAGTTGACTGCCCAATTTGACGGCCGCAGGTGGGCACTAACAGGGTACGAACGCACCCGCCCCGAACTCGCCTTCAAGGACGTCCTCGCCAAGCCTTGAGGTGCCAGTGCACGGCAGCTTCAGCGCAATGTTCGCCAGAAGCGTCGTAAAGCGAGGAGTGTTGAACAATGCGCGCGATGCCCTCGGCCTCCAACACGCCGGTCAGTCCCAAGACGTCCGGCGTGTTTCTGTTGGCTTTGGCCACACAATTCCCTTTTGGCTTGGCCAAATAGTCAATTTCTAACCTCGCCATGATGATGCGGTAATTCCGCATGCCCACCTCGAGGAGAATCGAGGCACCAGAAGAAAACTCGAGTGCCGCGGCAATGGCACAAGCGTGCATTCCTCCGAGATGGTTTCGATTGGATTTACGGTCGGGCAACGCCACAATCACAGCTTCTTCTGATACGGTATCGATTCGAATTCTGTGGGGACGATTGAATGGCAAGGCCATCCTCATCAGCCGGTCCAAGGCCGCAGGACTCCCCTGCCTTGCCAACCCCAAAGCACGATCGGCTCTTGTTGCAACCCAAGCGTTCATGATGGCTCAGGCTTCAATTCCACACCCCAATGCGCCAAAACACCGGAAATGTCAGGCCGGAAATAATTGGGGCCCTTCATCACCTTGCCATCTTCCCGGTAAATGGGCTTCCCATTGGGGCCCAGCTTGGACATGTTAGAATCCTGAATGGTCCGGAACACATCCGCCATCACGTCCTGCATCCCATGCGTGACCATCGTGCCGCACAAGATGTAGAGCATGTCGCCCAAAGCATCCGCCACTTCCACCATGTCACCCGCCCGCACTGCGTCCAAGTATTCATCATTTTCCTCGGCCATCAAACGATGACGAAGCGCCATCTCCTCGGTGGAGATCTCAATTGTGGGACTGGATTCATGGCGCAAGCCATAGGTTTTGTGGAACAAGCCCACCGCGTCAATGCATTCTCTCAATGTCATGGGGACAAGATGGCCAACATCTTTTAACCGCCACACTCCCCCTTAGGGGATGGTGTCAATCCTATTTTAGCGCTTGGCGTAGACGGGAATGAACCTTACACGACACCTAAACAAATGGAAAGCCAACCTCTTGCCCCCTCCGTGGACTCCGCGAACAATGGTCACGCGGACATTCAGGCCTTGACCGAGCGCATCGTCGCTGCCAGCTCCTTTGTCGATCCATTGCGGCATGAAGTCGGCAAAGTCGTCGTCGGACAAAAAGGCATGGTCGACACCCTTCTTATTGGATTGCTCGCAGATGGACACGTGCTGCTGGAGGGCGTTCCAGGATTGGCCAAGACCCTCGCCATTCAAACGCTGAGTCAAGCGGTGGACGTCGACTTCAGTCGCATCCAATTCACCCCTGATCTCTTGCCTGCGGATGTGGTGGGTACGATGATATACAACCAGAAAGAAGAGGCATTTTCAGTGAGCAAGGGGCCCATTTTTGCCCACTTCGTCCTCGCCGACGAAATCAACCGCGCCCCTGCCAAGGTTCAAAGTGCGCTGCTCGAAGCCATGCAAGAGAGGCAGGTGACCATCGGGTCGGAAACCTTCCCCTTGCCAAAACCCTTTCTTGTCCTCGCTACGCAAAACCCAGTGGAACAGGAAGGCACCTATCCCCTTCCCGAAGCGCAAGTCGACCGCTTCCTGCTTAAGGCTGTGATTGACTACCCCTCACCAGAGGAGGAACAACACATTCTTCGAGCCCAAGTGGCAGCGGGACCCAAGCCCACCGTTTTGCCTGTTATCAAGCCCGATGCCATGCTGCATGCGCGAGAACTTGTTCGAGAGATTTACATGGACGAAAAGGTGGAGCGGTACATCGTGCAATTGGTTCATGCGACGCGACGCCCAGAAAACCACAGCATGGGTCACCTCGCACCGCTCATCGGCTTCGGGGCATCACCACGGGCGACCATCGGCCTGGCCCTTGCAGGCAAAGCACGAGCGTTCATGTCCCACAGGGGATACGTTATCCCCGAAGACATCCGAGCGGTCGCCATGGATGTGTTGCGCCACAGAATTGGCTTGACGTTTGAGGCGGAAGCCGAAGAAATCCGTCAAGAACAAATCGTGACCGAAATTCTAGACCAGGTTCAGGTTCCCTGATCATGGAGGCGTCCGAGCTTATTCGACGTGTCCGAAGGGTGGAACTGCGCGCCCGAGGCTTGAGCAATCAGGTCTTTTCGGGAGAATATCACAGCGCCTTCAAAGGCAGGGGCATGGCCTTCAGTGAAAACCGAGCCTATCAACACGGCGACGAAATCCGCACCATCGATTGGAACGTGACCGCCAGAATGCGCGCCCCATATGTAAAGGTGTTCCAGGAGGAGCGCGAATTGACGGCCATGCTCTTGATTGATGTCAGTGCTTCGGGAACCATTGGCAGCCGCGGATCAACCAAGCGAGAACTGGCTGCAGAATTGGCTGCAGTGTTGGCTTTTTCGGCCGGACAGAACAACGACAAAATCGGAGCGCTTCTTTTCACCGACCGAATCGAGCGCTACGTCCCCCCAAAAAAGGGCCGCAGCCATATCCTCCGAATCGTTCGAGAGATCATCGACCTAAAGCCGGAAGGCCAAGGCACGGACATTGCAGCTGCCTTAGAACACTTCGGCCGGGCCATGAAAAAACGCTGTATCGCTTTTCTCATCAGTGACCTTCAGGACCGTGGTTTTGAGGACATCCTTAAAAGAACCGCAAGACGCCACGACCTCGTCGCGCTTCAATTGCGCGACGCCATCGAAGGCAAGGCAATGAAACTGGGGTGGATTTCCAGCTTCGACCCTGAGTCCAAGGCCATGGGGCACATCGGAACAGGATCACTTCGATGGCGGAAACGATACGAAAAGGCATTGTCAGAGCACCAATCGCGCCTTGACTCAGAGATGAAACGGGCTGGCGTGGATCACGCAGTGCTCCTTACGGACCAGCCCTATGTCCAACCCCTGATGCAGTTGTTTGATCGCCGTGGCTGACCTCCGAATCTTCCTGCTCCTTTGTGGTCTGTCCACCCCTGGATTTGCCATGCCTCAAGCCACCTTCTCCTTGGTGGCTGACCGAGACAGCGTAGGCATTGGAGAAGCTCTTGTCCTAACATTGGAGTCCGACGAACCATTGACCGAAGGACAGCGCTGGGAATGGCCGATTCTTGAAGTGGGCGACTCGCTTGCCCAAGGATGGGAAATCCTGCGCACTGGCCCCCATTGACAGCGCTGCATCCCCCTCCCTCGCAGCGGGACTTCGTCGCACACAGCAAATTGAGGTCCTCGCTTGGGACACCGGATTCAAAGTCATCGAGCCGATTGTGCTGGGCACTTCCGGCCCCAACCCAATCTCGAGCACCCCACTGTTGGTGCAAGTGGGAGCGCACACCCTCGAACAAAACCCAGCCCCGCGGCCAGTTTCCAGCGCGTTTATTCCGTCTTGCACCACGCGGTGGTCCGTGGTCAGCGGGACTTGGGTAAAGCTTTCTCCTTCGTACACCACGACGCCCACCCGGTCAAACGGTCTGTCCTCTACAAATTCATTGGCTACAGCTTTGGCGGCTTCGAGACGGTTGGGTCTGAAGTCCTTGCTTAACATGCTGGCAGAGGCGTCCATTGCCATCACAATGTCAATACCCTCGCGCGTCATGTTCTCAATACTCGATGAGCTTTGCGGGCCGGCCATCACAAACAGAATCAGGCCCAATGCCAGTGTTCTTA
>CACAUH010000018.1 GCA_902535565.1 uncultured Bacteroidota bacterium
GGCAAAATGGACTTCCCCCCTTCGCTGGCCTCGGTGCCATACAAATTGAACCACAGCCGGTTCCCGCATGCGTCGACGCGATACACAAAGGCATCGCATTCGCCATAGCTGCCGTTGAGGAAGTGTTGACCTGTGGCAATAAAGCCACCGTCCGCTGTACTCGCCAAGGCCAGTCCCGTCTGGATATCGGGCAAATTGTAACGCAGCATGTACGTGTGCCCCACGTCTTGAGCAGTGGCCCTTGAAGGCCCCATCACCATCAGTAAAGCCACCAGAAAAAACGCTGAACCCCTCATGGATCGGGAATTGGCGGAATCACCGCCAAGGTGTCCCATTGCGCAAAAGATGCCCCACCCTTCGGATATCCAATTGCAATCAAAATCTCATGCAGTCCTTCCTGTGTCCAAGCCTCATCCAAGTCCACAGCAAACCGAACTGTGCTTTCTGTGGGCTGAATTAAGGACCAATGGGCACGGGTGTCCAGTACATCGATGAACTGCGGGGTGAGAAAGGGACACCTAAACCCTTCTCCATCCATGTGAACGGCAACCAGCAAATGCCCCCCATCCCCAGTGTCTCCTTGAGACTGCAACAGGGCGCTTTCCCAGACCGGTATTGAAGCGAGAAGGAGAAACAGGAACCGAAACATGGCGTTGGCGGTAGACCCCGAAAAATACAAACAGAATGCAACCCCTTCAGAACCGGGTCACAAGACGTCAGGACCTGTTCTGCCCATTGCGAAAACCACGGCCAATCACATGGTTGGGCCCAGGAAGACCGCGTTGTCGAATAAGCGGTGGCCGGATTTCCAGAAGGCGCGGAACAAAGGGTTGTCGACGAGATACACAACACTACCGCGCTCCATGTTGTGGACCCCAGCAACGAGCGATCCTGTCTGAGCGGGAATGGTCATCTCGCCGGCGTGGCCGCTGAAGGGACGGCCTTGATCGGCAGGCGGCAACACGGCCACGTTGCCCTCCTCGAGGGCCGCGTAGCGACGACCGGAGGTCCGAAGGGTGAAGTAGTGACTGCCATATCCATCGGCCAATGGGTGACTCTGGTCTACTGCCGCATGAAAAATGGCCCCGGGCAAATCATACCGCAGGCCGTCACGCTCTTGGTCAGTAAACGGCAAGGGGTCAAGCCCTTGGGCTGTTCGGTCGTGCGCATTGCGCTCATCTGCGGCCGCTTCTTGGACCGCTTCCTCGGCCGCCTCGATCTCTGCCCGCTCACCCTCTGCATAGCGCTGCAAGCCCCAGCCTTCTTGGCCAGCAAAGGCACTGCACGCTCCGCCTACAGCCACAAGCTGTCCTCCGCCTCGCACCCAGTCTGCGAGGTCGCCTCGCTCTTCTTCTCCCATGCGGTACCATCCGCTTGGCAGCACCACCACATCGAGATTGTCCAAGTCAAGTTCGTCGATTGCGCCCACTCGATTCAACGGGTAATGGAGCGCCGACTCAAAGTGATGCCAAATCTCCCCGCAACTCAGCGAACTGACACCGGGGCCCATGACCGTGGCAATGCGCGGCGCTTGAATGGCACTGTAATCGCTGCTGCCGAAATCGTGACCGCTTGTGACCCGGCCTGTGCTGACGGCCACCATAGGTGTACCGGCAGCCCTTCCAGCGCGGCGCAGCGCCCCGCCCAAGTCAGCCACCCGTTCATTGTTGCGGCGCGTCACCACAAAGTCTCCCGAAGAGAAGACCTGATCGTCCACGGTAAATCCACTCCCTGCTCGGCGCACAGTGACGCCGTCTTTGAGCAAAGAGGCAAGGCCCCGGATGGCATCTGCACCGGCGCCGGGAAGCACCCAGGCGTAGGCATTGCCCCCGCGCTTTGCCTGGCGCTTCCGCATCCCCCTTTCCCAAGCTCCCGTCACCTCCAAAGGGGACGTCAATGCGACCGCTTCCAACCCCAGTGCATGGGGCAGTGCCCAAGCCGTGATGTCGTAGGTCATGCTGTCGGACAAGACGGGATCCGGATCCATCAGCACCTGAAGGATGCCCCCATGGGGTTGGCGAGCATCAATGAGAAGGTCGCCCGCCCGAACCATGTGTTTGCTTGTGCGGCCAGAAGAATAATCATACCCTCTGACACCTGAAGCGGATGGCGCGGTACCGTATGCGATTCCATTGGACTCGAGGAGGCGCTCCAGCTCGGCCATTTTGGCGGCATCTTGATCTGCTGGGAAAACGTACCCACGGTAGACCCCATAAGGCTCCTCCACGTTGCGCTTGTGATAGTCGGCGAACTCGCCCACCAACTCGTCTGCTCGGCGGGCACTTTCTTCGATGGTGCTGAGGCCCGTCTCATGGTGGTTCTGGATGCGATACGCCAAGGTCAATGTGTCGCCGAGGTTGGTCATCACTGCGCGTCCTGCGCGACCACTTCCACCCTGCTCATAGGTCATGCCAATGGCGCCATTATAGAGGGGCCAAGTGTCTCCATAGGCAGGGTAAAACAAATCGAAAACCTCACGGGTAAAGTAGAGCGCCCCGCGGGCGTCAAACCAACGTGCATTGTTGGCTCCAATGTGTTCCTGACACTTGCGCTGCCAAGGGCTGATGATTTTGTGGAACGGCTCTGCTGCCGGCGCGAAATAGTAAGGCGAATTGACCCCCTGCTCGTGAAAATCGACATGGACCTGTGGCATCCAGTGGCGGTATGCCGTGACGCGTCCTTTCGTTTCGATTTGGGTCTGCCAAGCCCAATCCCGGTTCATGTCGAACATGTAGTGGTTGCTGCGGCCACCGGGCCAAGGCTCATCATGCTCCACCGTGCCGGGGTCCGCGTTGGGCACCAAACCAGACGTGCGATCTTGGAAGGCCACATAGCGGTCTCGACCATCGGGATTCACACAGGGGTCGATGATGATCACGGTGCGCTCCAACCAGGCGCTGACATCGCGTCCGCCAGCATCCTTCCCCGAGACCAAGGCGTGCATGGTGCGAAGTGCGGCTTCTGTGCAGACGGCCTCGTTGCCGTGTACATTGTAGCTGAGCCAAACGAAAACGACACCCGGATCATCCGCCGCGAGTCCCTTCCCCTCCGATCGCTTGAGGTTGGCCTCGCGCAAGGCCTCCAACCTGCCTTGATTTTCCGGAGAGGCAATGATCAACAATCCGAGCTCGCGAAACTCCGAGGTCGTGCCATACTCGGTCCACAGCGCCCTGTCAGACGTTGCCGCCAACGTTTGGGCGTAGTCCACGACCTTGTGGTGACGGGTGAATCGGTCACCCAAATCATAACCAAGGAAATCGGCGGGACTCGGCACTTGAGCTGAGACAGACAAGCTGCAGACAGTCAGCCATGTGCAGGTGACCATGAGGGCCCTGACAAATGAGTTTTCAGAAATCACGGACAAGTTTGGCCAAATTCAGCCAGCATGACAAGCATGTCTGCTGTTGTTATCATACCATCTCCGGTCAAATCAAATTGACATTCAGAAAGACACCCAAACTCCCCAAGCAACGCCAAGACATCACTAACAGCGACCAAGTCGTCATTGTCCAAGTCTCCAGCGCAACCTGCTTCTTCTGAAATTCCAGTCCAGATTTCCACCATTTCATCAATACTCACATTGGTGCTGGATCCTCCTGGCCCACTCGGAAAGTTGTCAGTCTCTACTACACCGCGATATGATGAATAGAAATATGGATACTGGCCATTGTGGTTTTCATCCACCGTCGCATAGTAGGCGTATGTTCCGTTAGGATATTCTGGCGTGATCGCGAATCGACCATTGAACTCATCCAAATGACCTGAACCTGAAACGTATTCGAAATCCTCGATATAGGCTCCCAAGACAGCAGCAATGGGATCGGCACCAGGTGGAATGGCTGGCGTCACCAGTTCATCCACATCTGGACCATATTGATTGGGCGACAATTGAGTTCCATCAGGTAACGTATGCCGAACCACGATGTCCCGCAATTGCCAACTGGTCTCTATTCGAACCACTCCTCCAGAACCATCTGCGTTTGCATAGCCGTATGGACCATAAATAGGATACCCATCAAATGCGTATCCGATGAGCGGACTGTGGGAATCAGGATCTATTGAAAAGAGGCCGTCACTGGGGTAATTGTCACAAACATCACTGGTTGGCGAAAAACTGTCATCGAAGGTGTTTGGCACTTGATGATGGTGGTATTTACCCTGCGCCGGATGCCCCTTCGCACAATCGAATCCATCGTTTTCAAAGAATCCACCATTTTGATGCCACACACCACCATTGGCATAACTAAAAGCATCCTTGGCGTTGAAGATGACCACACCATTGATCAACACCCCAATTTGACCGAATCCAGTTTCTGTGCCCCCTGTAGGGCCCTCCTGTGGATTTCTGGGTATTTGAAAAAGATAGTCTTGATTGGTGGCATTCGATGGATTCCCATCTGGGAATGGAGCCGTTGCGTAGCGAGGAATGCCCGTGGCATGGACATAGACATAATCATCACTGTACTCGACAAGCTGTACGTCGCACAACGCTTGCATTTGAAGGAGTGAAGACCCACTCCAATATTGGCCGACCGCTCCATCCTCGTTCAATTGCCATGACTCGAGCTCAGGCTGAGCATAAACCGGGCCAGCCGCGAGCAACATGCAACCCAGGCAAATCGAGCTGATCACCTTCATTTTTCTCCCGTTCATTTTTTCGTCAATTGCATACCGAACCGAATTCAGCCAAAAGTAAAAGCATGTCGGCAGCGGTGACTTGACCATCGCCCGTGATGTCGTTTCCACAATCAACCAGACAACCAAACTCCCCTAAAAGAGACAGCACATCTCCCACAGCGACAATCCCATCGTCGTCCAAATCCGCTGAACAACCCGTGTTGGATGGTGTGCCCTCACAACCGTAATCCAAAGCAGCGCAGTCCGTGTAGATGTCATCGTAGGTGGTCGCATCGCCATCGTCACAGGGATCGCCCACGAAGAGGCAGGTTCCGTCATTCAGGTTGGCCGAAGGGTCATAATTACACGCCGATCCCGACGTGCATCCTGGAACCGGCACAGGCGTGCCCGTGCAACCGTAGTCTGCGTCGCTGCAGTCGGTATACATGTCATTGAACGTCATTGAATCCCCGTCATTACAGGGGTCGCCCTCGAAGACACAACTGCCGTCGTTTTCATTGGCTGAGGGGTCGAAGTTGCAAGCGGAACCCGAGGTGCACCCGGCCACAGTTAACGGCGCTCCCTCACACCCATAATTTGGTGCGCCACAATCGGTGTAAACATCATTGAACGTCGCCGCATTGCCATCGTTACAGGGGTCACCCAAGAAGATACAACTGCCGTCGTTCTGGTTTGCCTCTGCATTGTAGTTGCACGCCGAACCAGAGGTGCAGCCGGGCACGTCCACCGGGGGTTCCCAGAACCAAGCATCGTAAACCCACTCGGGGTGATCGATGAAGGGATTGCGGTTGCCCTGTGCCACCTCTACGCGCTCATTCCGGGTCATCTCTCCTGCATTGACAGGGTCATCGAGGTGCCATTGGTACAACACGGCCGGATCAGCC
Organism: uncultured Bacteroidota bacterium; assembly: GCA_902535565.1. Next base: position 5,523 of record CACAUH010000018.1, read on the forward strand.
AAGTCGGACAGGTCTCCGGCCTCAGTGGGGTACATCGTGTAGAAATAGAAAACAGAGCGAGCCACATCGCCCTTCACCTCTTCTCGAGGCTCCCAGACATCGTTTGATCCTTCGCTGAAATCGTCGGGGTTCGAAGGCGTGGAACCTGTGCTCACATACTCCCCTCCAGACGAGACACCAAACCACTGGGCACTTGCATCGGGCACTTCACCGTACCCGTCATTGCTGCGGGCCGAATTGGCCGAACCATGGCATGGACGAATAGACCAGATGTCCGACTTCATGGGGCTCGAAGACCCGTAAAAGGACTGGGGAACCAAGTGTTCGGCATTGATTGGATTGGGATAGGTGACAAACCCGCTCTCCTGCTGAAACCCTGTATAGATGCACTCAACCTGCCCTCCATTGGCGTCGACATAACCGTACATCTGAATCCGCGCCTGATTGTAGCCCAAATCGTCGAAGTGCCCGTCATACCAATTGGCTTTGATCCAGGTACGCAATGGTGCCAAAGTCAATTCACCCGGGTTGTCCGGCTGAGCATACAACACCCCGGGCATGACGAAGAGAACGAGGACCGGAAGGCAATTCCGTATGGAGGCAAAAGGAACTCTCAAGGCAATCCTGAAGATAACCCCTTCACGGCTGCCAACGGGCATCGAGTACAAAGGCCGTGTCATTGAGCGCGCCAAGGAAGGCCAACAGCTGCAATCGCTGTTGGTCAGACAGCACAATCGGAGAAATCAAGCTGTCTTGGTGGGCATGACCCGCACCACCCGATGCATAATGATCCAACACCTCATCAAGTGTCGAAAAGCGCCCATCGTGCATGTATGGCGCAGTAAATCCGATGTTGCGCAGGGATGGAATCTTGAAGGCGCCACTGTCTGAGGCTTCCCCGGTCAGCCTCCACCGGCCGGGATCGAGGGAAATGGAGTCCAAGCCATTGTTGGCGAAACCGTGGGTCGTAAACAAAGGCGGAAGGTGACATCGGTCACAGCCCAATCCGTTTTCACCAAAAAGCTCACCTCCCTGCTCCACGGCTTGCTCAACAGGAGCTCCGCGTTGCCAGCGGTCCCACAGTGCATTTCCGCTGATTAGACTGCGCTGAAAGGTTGCCAAGGCACGGGTCATGACAAACGGATCAAGCCCTCGGCCGTAGGCAGCTTCAGACTGAACCGCATAGTCATTGGCCAACTCCTCACAGGCCGTCACAATGTTGTGTGCCATCTCAGTGGGTTCCTGCAAAGGAACCAGCACCTGCATCTCGAGGGTCGGCACTCCCCCTTCCGACATGAAGTGAGGCTGGTAAGCGGCATTGGTGAGCGTCGCTGCATTCCGCTCTCCTATCGCACCGAATGCCCCGGGGGTGATTGGCTCCGGTGCAGAAAACGCGCGCTCGGGAAGGTGGCATGTCGCGCAACTCACGGCCCCATCTAAAGACAACCTTGGATCAAAGAAGAGGCTTCGGCCCAATGCCCATCGCGGATTGTTGAACCCATTGTCCTCAGGAAAATCCGGCGCGTCCCACCCTTCAGGCACCTGCAAGAAATCGACATAGACTGGAGGAACAGGTTCAGGCACAGGGGGTGCTTTCCCACACCCCACCATCGCCAACCCGAATAGCGCCAAGCCCGAGTGAAGTGACATATACAGTGCGGAAGGGTTGCCCATGCGACAAAGATGGAACACGACAAGACCGGATGAAGTTGTCCGCTGCAAGGCCTTCAATAAAAGGTCACTGAGTAATCTAGAACCGTCCAAGTTTCTATGCCCTCCTCATTTCCGGAATATCGGGGTGCCAATTCCCACTTCTGTCCGTAAGGCAACAGAATGGACTCGGCATGTGGGAACAGTTCTTCGAAAACGTAAATGTTTTGAAACCAGCCCTCCGCTTGAAGTTCTCCAAGCGGATTGCCCACAGGCGTGAAGAGCAAACTTTCGTTGAACTCCATGTACCAGAGGTAACTGTCGGTGAATGGATGATAGCTGATTTGGCCAGTCACAAAGGGCGTAGAACCAAAGAACCGAACGTGATTGAACTCAATCGGAATGTTGGTGACCATCCACGATTGATCGACCCAGACCGTGTCCAACTGCATGGTCCCACTTGAATCCGCCCGAAGCTGAATGTCCATGGCCGCCAGCATGAACTCCACACTGTCCAAAGAGACCATCCCCGCCATCATCTGATCGCAGTGGATCTCCCATCCCGACTTGACAACAGAGTCAGCTGGCATTTGCCATGCGGTCAAGAACCCAGTCAGGTCTGCCGCACTAATCACACCATCCGCGTTGTAATCCGGATTCCATGAGCCCTGAGCAAATGAAGGGGCTGATGCGCAGAAGCAAAACAGCAGTGGAAATAGACAGCGAAGGAAATGGGTCATGGTGCCCAACTACAATTTGGTCCCGATAAATATACCCCGCGTCTTATTATAATGCAATTTCGTCGATAAAATTGTGGTTTGAGACATCATTAAATGCCGATTTCCGGCCGCCAGTGACACCGAGAACCAGAATCCCATCCCTGACCGCCAAGCAGTCAAAGCGCCGAGAACATGGCTTCTGGGATCCGCTATTTACGGCTTCAGCGCGATGTAAACGGGCAGGTGATCGGATATGTAAAACCCATCAAGGATGCGCTCTTCCGTACAATACCAAAGCACCTCACCCCCATCCACGAGAATGTGATCTATTCTCGGCGCTCCCCGGAGTCCCCCCGTATTGAATCCCGTGTATGTTCCGATTTTGTCTCGGCAACGCTTCTCGGTAGCATCATGGGAATCTTGAAGTCTGCCCGCATTGAGCACATTGAGCGCGGGGGAACCCGACTCTGCATTGAAGTCGCCCATGAGGATGTTGACATCCGCTTCACTGCCGGCCACTCGCATAGACAGAATGTGTGCAGATGCCTCCCGTGCGGCTTCTCCTATGTGACTAAAGTGGGAATTAATCACCCGGATCACCTTCCCGGTTTGACGGTCATGGAGAACCACCACAGTCGCCACCCGAGGCAATGCCGCATCCCATCCGATTGACCCCACAATTTGCGGCGTAGGACTCAGCCAAAGCGTCTCGGCATGAATTCGGTCGAACCGATCCCGGTTCCAAAAAACTGGACAGGCTTCCCCCTCCATTCCTCCCTCGGCAAACCATTCCGCGCCATTGTCTCTGCCCACCCCATAGCAGTCGTGCTGGTCCAAGCCGACAACCAAGTCCTCCATCTGGTTGGAGAGGACCTCTTGAAACCCCACCAAATCAAACCAGGACACGGTGCTCAACACCATTTCCCGGCGTGCATCCCAAGGCAGCGGATCGGCTGGATTGTCATAGCGGATGTTGAAGGTCATCACCGCCATCTCATCCGGATGTTGCGCAGATGCTTGATGGAAATACAGAAGACCGAGTATCAGCGATAAGCCCAAAGTGAGGTGACGCAACATAAAGACCAAGGTAGCACCGTCCCGGGGCCTATTTTCGCGGCTCCATCGGCAGTTGCCACATTGTCCAGAACCTTGGCCCGCAAGTCCCGCCTATTCCACAAAGGCACCCTTCTTGAACTCGACATCCTCGACGTCGCATTTGGCGGCAAAGGCATCGCAAAAGTGCCCACCGACGAGGGAGAGTTCACGGTTTTCATTCCCAATGCCATCAGGGGCCAACGCGTCCGGGCAAGGGTTTCCCGCTGCAAACGCCGTCACGCAGAAGCCCGCATCACAGCGGTGCTCCAAAGGGCACCGGAAGAAATCGAGAGTCCCTTCCAAGCCATCCCAGGTGCGCCCTACATTACGCTTCCCCTCCCTGCACAACGGGAATGGAAAGAGCGGACAACGCTCGATGTGTACCGCAAGATTGGCGGTGTCTCCAACTTGGAAGAAATCTATGGTGGCTGGGTGGATTCCCCATCCGGATTCCATTACCGCAACAAGATGGAGTACAGCTTTGCTGCCATCGGAAGGCAACCCGGAGAAGACCCCGATGCTGAATTCCAAGATGGTTTCTTTTTGGGATTCAAAGCCCGTGGCACTTGGTGGGCTGTGGAAAATATCGAAGGAGACAGCGGCCTTTTCGACCCGGTGTTCGAATCCCTAATCAAGGACATTCGACAATGGTGTGAAGACACCGAACTGCCCCCTTGGCACGCCCCAAAGCGCGAAGGGTTTTTTCGCTTTTTGGTGGTCAGAAGAAGCCTCACTGCCGACGAGTTGCTCGTTAATTTGGTGACGACGAGTGACGGCCTTGAACGCTTCGAATCCGCTGCCTTCGAGACGAAATTGAAGGAGCGCCTCGGCGACCGCCTTGCTGGGTTTACCCATACCCTAAACGACGATAAAGGAGAACGCGTCGAAACACGAGATGGCCAAACCCACATGGTGACGGGAAGAGACCACGTGGTGGAAGAGCTCCACGGACTCGCATTCGAAATCCGAATGCGAAGCTTCTTCCAGACCAATCCGCGATGTGCAGAGCGTCTCTATGCGCAGGTCATGGCATATGCATACGCCGAACCGCAGCCAGAAATAGATGCCGCGGATCCCATCACGATGGACCTGTTCTGCGGCACCGGTACCATCGCCCAGCTCTTGGCGCGGCACGGGGGGGCAAACACAACCGTGGTCGGTGTGGACCTTGTGGATGAGGCCATTGAAGACGCCAGAAGCAGCGCCGAACGCAATGGTGCTGTCGGCCTGCAATTCCACGCTGCCGACGTCGGTCGATTTTTGTTGGACCATCCAGAATACAAGGGGCGAATCAGCACGGTTGTCCTGGATCCCCCAAGAAGTGGGATCAGCCCGAAATCCCTTCGCAAAGTGATTCGCCTCAGGGCCAAGAGAATCGTCTACGTGAGCTGCAACCCCGCTACCCAAGCGCGTGACTTGGTCACACTTCGCGAGGCTGGCTATGGAATGAATGCATTCAAATTGGTCGACCAATTTCCACACACCGCCCACGTGGAAGCGGTTGCCCTGTTGGAATTCGACCCGACTTTGGCATTGCAAACCGCCGGAAAACCCGAAATTGCTGAACCATGACTGCGGAGACCACCAAACAAGAAGCCGTGATTCTCGACGCACAGCGTATCGAACGGTGTGTGCAGCGAATTGCCCGACAGATTCTCGAGGACCATCACACTGCTGGACAGCTGACTGTGGTGGCGATCAATGGACAAGGTGAGATTCTTGCGCGCAGAATCTCTTCTGCCTTGCGGGACATCGCGTCCAATGGAATCTTGGATTGCATTCTCTGCATGGACAAGGACAGCCCCTTGGACCACCCCATCTCCCTCTCAACGGTCACAGGCGAACCCTGCGATGTAAGCGCCCTTGCCGGCTCTGTGGTTATCGTCGTGGACGATGTCTTGAACAGCGGCAGAACCCTTCTCCATGCCGTTGCGCAGATGCTTCCCGCACGGCCCGCCCATATCGGGACCTGTGTTCTGGTAGACCGTATCCATCGTCGGTTTCCTGTTCGGGCAGATTATGTCGGAAAAAGCCTGAGCACCAACCTCAAGGCACACATCGACGTCAGGCTCAGTGGTCCTGATCCCGACGAGGCGGTGCTGATGGATTGAACCAAGACCGCCCCTCAATAGAGCTGCGAACCGATTTCATTCGGTCCAAATCGAAATGCTGAGCATCGACGGTGATGTGAGCACGTTCATAATGGGCCGACCTCCGGGCAAGGTGATCCGTCACAAAAGCCAACATCTCATCCGCAGCCAATCCCGCAAGCAAAGGCCGCTGATCGGCCCGACCACGCAACCTTTCAACCAAGGACTCAGCCGGCATTTTCAAATACACAACCGTTCCGTTGTCTCGCATGAAATCCATGTTGGCCCCGTGGCATGGCGTTCCTCCCCCTGTCGAAATGAGACCCATTGGGTTGCAAGCCACCAACTCGCGTAAAATGTCGCTCTCCATGCGCCGAAATGCCGCCTCACCATGCTGATCAAAGAGGGTTGAAATGCTGCATTCGTGGCGCTCGCGAAGCGCGGAATCCGTATCGAAGAACGGCAGGTTCATCAATTTGGCCAGCCTCGAGCCACTGGTGCTTTTTCCTGCCCCCATGTAGCCCACGACGAAAACCCGCTTCTCGACCATGGTCCAAAAATACAACCGTCCCGATGCGCCAAACGGCCCATCTGCGGCTCATTTTGGCACAATAAAATTCGCGAAGGATGGCATTGTTCAGGGCTCGGCACTGGTACTTGGGGCTGAGCCTGTGATCGGTCAAACAACGTCGACTTGGAAGAGAACGCGCCCTTCCAAATGGCCCTCGAGGCGGTCTCCTCGCCGAACAGGCCCCACCCCGGAAGGGGTCCCCGTAAACAGGACATCGCCCGTCTTCCAAGTACTGTACCGGGACACATGGGCAATCAGTGCATCAACAGGGAACAGCATGTCAGAAGTAGAACCGGATTGCACCACCTCTCCGTTTTTCAGGAGCTGGAAAGCCAAGTTCTGAATGTCTCCACCAAGGTCTGCCAGAGGAAGGAAATCCTTTGAAATCACCGCTGAACCATCAAATGCCTTTGCTTTCTCCCACGGTTTTCCCGACGCCTTCAGTTCCGTCTGCACATCGCGGGCGGTAAAATCAATGCCAAGGCCTACTGTGGTGTAGCATCGGCCTGCGTGCTCCTCTCCAATCCACTTTGCGGCACGGTCCATCCGCACGAGCAGCTCCACCTCGAATTGACAGTCCTCAGTCCACTCGGGAATCGCGAAAGGATGGTCTTTGTGGAGGATGGCACTTTCCGGTTTAAAGAAAAACATCGGTTCAGACGGCACCGCATTCCCCAACTCAGCAGCATGTTGGGCATAATTGCGGCCGATGCAGACAATTTTCATGCGACAAAAATGGACCAATCTCGGATGACCCTTGTATTCTGATCAATCCATCAGAAGGCGGACTTCAACCCGCCGGTCAAAAGCCCCCCCCCATTCCGGTCGACTTTCCCCGAAATGCGCAGAAGCCACGCGGTCTGCAGACACCCCCCTTTCCAACAGGTAATAACGAACCACTTGTGCCCTTCTGCGGCTGAGCTCCATGTTGGCGTGTGGATTTCCAGTGGCATCGCTGTGACCGGTGACCAACACCCGAAGCTCAGGGCGGGCCGCCATCCATTCGACCAAGGTGTTCAATCCATATTCAGCACTGAGACCCAACGCCGCGCTGCCTTCGGGAAACTGCAGTGAAAAGGAGGCCGGCAATCCAGATGGAAAGGCTGTGGTGGGCCTCGGCGTCCACCCCCCATCAGCCCCTGGTGAAGGAAAACCACCTCCTGAGGGAACGCGCGGGGACACCGGCGCCCCTCTTTCCAAGGATTCCACCCTTCGAATGAGCTCTTGAATTGCCGCCTCCAAGGCCCGAAGTGCACCATCCTCTCCTTGCTGAGATTCTAGGCCATCCAAACTGCTTTCGTCTCTGGCCCCTCCAACGAAATCGGGAACCGGTTCAGGACGGAGAGGGTCACTTCCACCCTGCAAGTCCCGCCAATCTCTGGCGAGACCGGACCTTGCCTCTATGCCTTCTGTCAGAAAGCCATTGGCATACACCCCCACATCCATGGCGATGAGAATCATGGCGTCCTGAATGGCGCGCTCAACCTTGTAGTACCGCCAGTCTCCTTCCGACCAACCCCGTGGCGGCGGGCCAAGGCTCATCCCATCCAGACTGGATACCCCTTCAATAACACGCGCCGAAAATCGCCGGAATTCGTTGAATTCTCCCTCGAAATAATAGGGCGCTGATGCGCGAACAATATCCCGAAGGGAACGCATCACCCGATTGGGGGACGTGCGGATTCTCACCGTGTTTCCCTCTAAAACAACCTCGGACTGCAACCGGGTCTCCAACACATCCATCACCAGCGCTTCGTATCGTTCTACCGAGATGTCACGGTTCTCTTGGCCCCACGTGTTCCAGCCAAAAGACAGAACACAAAGCAAGACCAACACAATCCTCAGAATACCAGAACAATGGCACGGCATGGCGCCGCCAATTTAACTCATTATGAGGCGGCCATTGGCACCGGCAACGAAGCGGGACATCACTTTCCGCGACCCCGCAAGACGATCCAAACTGTGTAGGCCAAAATCTTGAAGTCCAAGCTGAGGGACATGTTCTCCATATACAGAAGGTCGAACCGGAGTCGCTGAACCATCTGATCTACGTTTTCGGCATAGCCGTATTTCACCTGGCCCCATGAGGTGATCCCGGGACGAATCTTACGGAGGTGCTGATAATGCGGCGCCCTTTCTGAAATCAAATCAATGAAGTGCTGACGCTCTGGACGTGGTCCAACCAAGGACATCTCACCCACCAAAACATTGTAGAACTGAGGAAGCTCATCCATACGCGATTTCCGGAGGAATCGGCCGAAGGGAGTGATTCTCGGGTCGTTGTCCCGGGACAGTTGGGGTCCTTGTTCCTCGGCATTGGTGAACATGGACCTGAACTTGTGAATCGTGAACGGTCGGCCCCATCGGCCAATCCGCCTTTGGTGAAACAACACCGGTCCCCTGGATCCCAATTTGACGCCAATGGCAATGAGAAGCAGCAAAGGGGACAAGAGCAACAGTGCAAACAAACTCGCCACCACATCGATGGCCCGCTTAACAGCCACCTGCCAAGCCGGCATGATTTCCTTTCGGATGGCGATGAGGGGTGCACCAAAAAGGCTTTGCATCCGAACCGATCCAGATAAGATGTCGTAGATGTCTGGAACAATCTTGATGCCGACGCCCAGCCCCTCCAATTCATTCAGAATGGGCTCAATGTCCGCGTGGTCAGAGCTTCGCATGGCCAAAATGACCTCCTCCACCTGCTCATTTCGCACAATTGATGTCAACTCCTTGCTGGTCCCCAAACACGGGATCCCCTCGAGCGTGCGACAACTCTCGTTGCCCACTCCCACGAATCCCACAAAACGGAAGCCAGGGTTTCTCCTGAGGGCTCGAATTTCCCGCACCATCTCCGTCGCTTGCTCATTGCAACCCACAATCAAAGAATTAAACGCAATCTCTCCCCGATGCACACGCTTCACCGTGCGGGTTGTCATGGGAAGCCGGACAGCAAGCACCGCGGTGATTTGAGCCCCCAGCAAAACCAAAAGAGACTGGTAATATTGAGTGTAGGTACTGATGTGGTCATCGAGAATCAGCACAAAAAACAAGGTCAAAGCACCAACCAAACTCACCCACAACACCTGTCCCAGTTCCTGCGACCTGTGCCTCCTAAAGGGATCGGAGTGCATCCCCGCGAGACCGTAGAGCCCCACCCAGAACATGGGAACGAAGACCAAGCCAAACACAAAATTCCCATCCTCTAAAATCCGAGCGGGGACCCAGCTCTCTATGAAGGCTGGCGCCAATTCCAGATGTCGCTTTCTGAAGATGTACAGCATCGTCCAAGCAACACCCGATGCCACTGCATCCCCCAACACATATTGGAATCCTGCCCAACGGATGGCCCTCGACGTGATGGGCTTGGCCACTTGACCATGGACGGCGGGATTGGGCAACATACTCAATAGGTCAGAATGCGCAGATTGTCCAATCCCACAGAGCCAGAGGATCGACCTGATTGCAGAAAACACTCGATGTAGACCTCAAAATGGTCGGCCGTTCCCTGGGCCATGACCAAGGGTTCCAAATCGATGTAAATCTTGTTCCAGACCGGTTCCAAACCGTCATCGGTTGCGGTCAGGACCATGGCAGGATGCTGCCATTCTTGGGCCCCACGAAATCCGAACAGCCCGACAGCGAAGGGTTGATCGCAGCGGTAGTCCATCTCGAGAAAAGCCGGTACTCCACTCTCCAATTCGTACTCCTGTTCCACGGTTCGAACCCGAACAGCTTCTGCCCCTGTCGAAACGTCAATCCGCCCCGACTCTCCCCCTTCGAATACCTGATCATCCGCATCCACCCGCAACAAACCAGGGCCTCCAATCATGGATCCAAAGACGTTGGACGTCTCAAAATCTTCCACCCGCAGCAAGCGAACATCCTCCACCAACTCTACTGCAGGAAACAAAGTGTCCCGCATGCCCGGATCGGGAAATTGAAGCTGCTGGTGCGCAGTAAAAAAAGGATAAGGGGCCCGCCGATCACTGAATCCATTTTCCCGAATGCCAGCGAGAAGCCGAACCATTCCCCCGTCTATGTCCTTGGGAAGCAAAGGGACAACGGCGGGAAGTGGGAAGACCCCGACCACATCGGTCGCACTGTAAACCCATAAATCGGTAATCCTCGTGGAGGACGTGCCTTGTAATTCTTCTGGTGTGAACACCACATCCGGCACGACCAGATAACGGGGAATGTCCTGATCCTCCCCAATGATAGAGCAACCACACAATCCCAGCACGAGGAGTGTCATTTGAAAAGGCTTCACGCCATGTTGTGAAACGCGTTGAATCCGCATGGTTCAGGTCAAGGGGCAAAATCCGAAATCCGGACCGCACCCGCAATCGTGGTTTTCAACGGCTGATGGAGTGGGGATGGTATTGTCAACCCTTCGGAGTTTTCAACAGAGCGGGAAAGTTGAATGCGCAACCTCAACGAATGATCAAGACATGCCCGCTTTTGCGCTCAATTCTGCGCACCACGGAAGTCGGATCCCGGAACGTCAATTGAAAGGCGTAAAGTCCATCCCTCACATAATAGAGCTTTTCGTCGAGCGGTCGATTGTCCGCCCTGTACCCGCCAGTCCAATATTCCTCAGGGTTCTCAGTCTCCCAAATCAACACGCCCCAACGGTCAAAAATCTTCAGCGCGTATTCATCCGGCTCACAGTCCAGACTGGGACGCCACGCGTCGTTGATGAGGTCTCCGTCTGGCGTAAATGCGCTGGGGGCGAAAACGAGACAGCCGCAGGGCACCTCAACCACGGTAACCGAATCTGTGGTGCTGCCGCAATCTGTCGTGTGCGTTGCCACATATGTACCCGCCTCGTTGACTTGTCTTGAAGCCCCTGTTTCACCGTCGCTCCATACCACCGGATCCGGCACCCCAGTTTCGAGGTACACCACTTGGTCGAGGCAGAACTCCACCAAGTCCGGCAATCCCATTTGGGGCAAAGCCCCTGTAGGCACGGCTATACCGACGGAAACAGCGCACCCGGTCGATTGAGAGAGGGCCTCGGCGAAATACACTCCGGGTTCAGTCACGGTCAGGCCACCTTCTGTCTGAAGCACTCCATCGATGGTCCAATCCGTCCACCCATCGGGAAACGGGACAAAGGCGAACTCTCCAGGACAGAGGGGGGCTATATCAAAGGTGGGCGCCACCACAGACTCGACCGAAATCCAAGTGCTGTCGCTCCCTTCACAACCTGGGAGCACAGCCACGTTCACCCCAATCCAACCAGGCGCTTCTCCTTGCCATTGCCAGCCAGCACTACCATCCGTCCAAAGGGGGGCCGCAACCCCCTCCAAGGGATCGACTTCAAGAAGCAATTCTTCCCCAGCAAACAATGTGACACTGTCCGGCAATTGTGGATTCGGTTGTTCGAGAACCGCCAAGACGATATCCAAAGCCGACGCGATGCCACAGACGTCCGTGACCACTGCGGTGTACTCAGTGGTCGAAGCAGGTGACGCAACAGGTTGCTGGACAAACGGATCATCGAGCCCAATCTGTGGCGTCCATGCCACCGAAGATGTCTGATCCATGGCCAGTTCGAGGACCACCGATTGGCCTTGACACATCGCCACGGCTGCCCCAAGTGAAGCTGGCTCAGGCTCGATCAACCCGATGACCAACGTTGTATCCAATGCACAACCTGTGGCCGCATCCAGTGCCGTGATCACCGCTTCACCCGCCACGGCAAGCCACCCGTCAGGCATGGGAACGCCATTGACCATCCAATCCGTCCCTTCTGGTGGCCAAGGCAAGAGCGTATCCTGTCCAGCACATAAGTCAGGCGCTTCAGGCAGCACCAACGTGGAAGGGCTCAGAGCCAAGATCCATGTGCTATCAGAGGCTGAGCAACCTTCAGCGCTTTCCACAAGTACCCCCTGCCAGCCAATATCGGTTCCGGTCCAAACTTCATCGCTGGATCCGTCTGTCCACAGCACGGACAGTGCATCATCTGGGATCTGAGCATCCAAAACCACAGCTTCGCCAGGACAAAAGCTGGCCTCCTGAGGCAAGCCCGGTTCCGGCAAAGGCCAGACTTCAACCAAGGTCTCCGCAGTGAGCGACTCTCCGCAAAGGTCTGTCCAAGTGGCCGTGTACAATGTGGTCGCGTCAGGTTGGGCATAGGTGCTGGAGGCATTCGGCTCGGAAAGGCCGTCTATGGGCGACCAGGACACCGTCCCTTCCTCCGTCGATTGCAAGGTCAATTCCACCCCTTCCCCAGCGCAGAATCCAGACTCTGGAGGCAGACCCACAGCAGATGAGGTAATGCACACGGACTGCAAGTTGCTCGACCCCCCCGTCGAGCCCGTGAAGCCCCACCAAACATCACTCTGGCCACCGAAAATGTCGTTTTGGATGTCCATGTTGGTCATGGAAAGCCTCAGCTCACAATCCAAATAAAAGTCCATCTGGGGGATGGCCGGATCCCACATCAGTTTGAATTGATGTGGCTGTCCATCTTCAATATTCCCTCCGTTTTGCAGGGCAGAAACAGGCCCCGCCAAGTTGAAATATGGCGCGCTGTGCAGGTTGATTCCATCCCGAAGAAAAGCCACGTGGTCTGCGACGGGATCGGTGGCCTCTGAATTCTGCCATGTGTCGATTTCGACCCCGAAACTGGGATTAAACCCTTCGAATCCGAGTCCCCCGCCCGCCAGGCCAATGGCCAGTGGTCCAACCGCCTGCATCACAAAGACAATCCCATCCGCACCATCCGAATCCGTGCTGCCGAGGTTCACGTCCACTTCAATCGTGAAAGACTGCGTCAAGTCGAGTTGGTCATTGAACCAAACAGCACCCAATTCCCAATCACTGTTGGCGGTGATTTGATAGCAGTCAGACCCCAAAGGAGAGGCGTCCCCGACAAACGTGCACACCGGCTGCGATTGAATCGCCCCACAACTAAAGAGCGCAAACAAGAAACCGATAACCAAACGCATGGGGCAAAGAAACGACGAAGGCCGAGCTTGTGTTGCTCGGCCCTCATGGAATGTGCAGGTGTCCGTGGTGAAACTCAGGCGGGCACAGCGCCAGCGGCCTTTGCGTGGTCCGCGAGGAACTTTTCGAGTCCGCTGTCAGTCAACGGGTGCTTGAGCAAGCCCTTGATGGCGGACAGCGGGCCGGTCATGACGTCTGCACCAATTTGTGCGCATTCGATGACGTGCATCGTGTGGCGCACGGAGGCGGCGAGAATCTCTGTCTTGAACATGTAGTTGTCGTAGATGCTCCTGATTTGCTCGATGAGCTGCAGTCCATCGCTGGAGATGTCATCCAAGCGGCCGATGAACGGACTCACGTAATCAGCACCAGCCTTGGCCGCCAAGAGGGCTTGGCCAGCAGAAAAGACCAGTGTGCAGTTGGTCCGAATGCCCTTGTCAGAGAAGTAGCGCAGGGCCTTCACTCCGTCTTCAATCATGGGCACCTTGACCACGATGTTGTCATGCAATGCCGCCAGCGACTCTCCTTCGCGAACCATGTCCTCGAAGTTGGTGCTGATCACTTCGGCGCTCACGTCGCCGTCGACGATGTTGCAGATGTCGATGTAGTGCTGGCGCACAGCGTCGCCGCCTGAGATGCCCTCTTTGGCCATCAGACTGGGGTTGGTGGTCACGCCGTCAAGGACGCCAAAGGAGGCGGCTTCGCGGATTTGGTCGAGGTTGGCAGTGTCGATGAAGAACTTCATGATTGGGGCTGGTATCGTGGAACAAACTTAGCCTTATGACGCAGCGTTGGCCCAAGGAATCCGATGATGTTTGTCCACGTTGAACCCCGGTTTTGTTCGGGTCAATCCAAACGCTGAACCCGTTCCCATCGGCTCCTTCCCCAAACCAACCAAGTGGCTCCCGAGGGCAATTGCCCTTCGAAGACCCCTCCCGTATGGTCCCATTGACACAGCGCGCGCCCTGTGGCATCAAAACAGCGAATGGGACCGGCATCGACCTTCCACCGGATGGCACCCCGGGTCGGATTGGGATGTGGGATATCGCATTCAGAGAACACCGGGTCGTCCACAGCCGACGTGTTCTCCCGCCAACATGATACCAGCCAATTGCTCTCAGTTGGAGTCTCACCTGGGATTGTACTGGCCACGTATAAACGGGAACCACGGCTGGTGGCAGCACCGACCCTTTGACTTTCAAAACCAGTGTCCTCTGTCCAATACGGGGGCTGCGATCCAAAACCACTGCTGGGCCCCGTCCACCAAACAGGATGAGCATGGCCGTTCCATCCGAGGGACTCCTCCAATGTGCCCACAGCAACCGCCTCGTCCTCCAACTTCCAACCGTATCCGGCAGCCAAAGCAACGGAGCGCACCGGATCCTGAGTCGGCAACCCCGGATCGAGGTCGCCGGTCGGCCCCGTCTGATTAGCGCCCGGCCACAATTGAACCGAGCCAAAGGACATGGTTCCCGCTGCCAAAGTGGACTCCCCTTCTGGCGACCCAATGAGCACTTGAACTTCATGGTTCGGTCCCAGCCATTCCCATCGATGTCTCAAATCGCAGACGCCGTGATTGAGGTTGGCATCCTCAAACCATGACATGATTCCCGCGTCACCAAATTCCATCTCCAAACTGCCATCCCATCGAAACATGGCAAGGAACGGCTGAAATGCACCGGCCAAAGCATAGGTGCCTCCAGCCAAGACCCGGATGTTTTCCAAGTCGTACGGGTCTTCCTCCATTGGATTCCAAGGCACGAACACAGCCGTTGAAAACCGCCCACTGAATTCGTGGCGAATACTGTCCTCCACCTGCCAACCGTCCGGGTCCAAAACGATTCGACCCTGCTGTCCAAAATCGGGATGGTATGCACCGTCCCAAGCGCTCAAAATGGACAATGCTGGCAATTCTTGGTGGGCACAGCAACTGTCAAAGGCTGCACCAGAAAGAAGCAACCAATCCGCAAGTTGCTCGGGGCCTCCCATCTCAATATGGCGCCCATGAATTCCCCCGCATTCTTGCAAAGGCCCCACAAAGGAAAGTTCGACCGCACCGTTTGTGCCCCAACTTTCAATTGGAGATGACCCGTCAAATGCACGGACCCTCAAGACGTTGGCCAGCGTATCGCCATCCAAGTCCGGGGCCTCGCTCA